>NZ_BAAFRY010000007.1:0-99221 GCF_045866295.1 Ferrigenium sp. UT5 | reverse complement strand
GAGAAATCCTCCCGTTTCCCGCGACAGGTGCAGACCGGATTTTGCCAGATGCCACAAGGCTTGCAGAGGATTTCATGCTAAATTCTACCCACACTCTTTCACGAAGACCCACAAAATCAAAGATACCCAAAGTCGCGACGACGATGCCGCGACAGCTAGAACAAAGCAGTGCCAAGAAAAATATTCGGATGGTTATAGGCTACTCAAAGAGAAATGTCGTCAGCCAGTTCTCGTGGTTCCACCCAGAGCCCCCTCACGATAAAATCAACAAGCGGAATTAAAATGGAATGACAACTTGATCAGCGTTTCCCTAAATAATGACTTGGATGACAGCACTGGATTCCGGCATTCGCCGGCATGACGAAGGAGGGGCCATGCAGGCCAGCGAGAATCAGAACACCCATTACCAGCGCATCGGCGGCGAAGCTGCGGTGCGCCGTCTGGTGCAGCGTTTTTATCAGTTGATGGACGAATTGCCGGAAAGTCACGGCATCCGCAAGCTGCACCCGGCCGACCTGAAGACTTCCGAGGGCAAGCTGTTCATGTTTTTGTCGGGCTGGATGGGCGGGCCGCAACTGTTCATCGAAAAATTCGGGCATCCGCGTTTGCGTCAGCGTCATCTGCCCTTCGCCATCGGCGCGGCCGAGCGCGACCAGTGGATGCTGTGCATGACCCAGGCGCTGCACGAGGTGGTGGAAGATGCTGTCTTGCGCGCGGAATTGCAGGCGGCCCTGGGCAAAGTGGCCGACTTCATGCGCAATCAGGCAGAATAGCGTCATGCAGAACACCCTCAAGACAGCGGACAAACAACTCAGCCTGCGCATCGGCCTGGTTTTTGTGCTGCTCGCGCTGCTGGAATTGCTGCTCGTCCACAGCCTGTCTCCGCTGGAGAACCGCCTGTCCGATGTGTTCGTGCGCAGCCAGGCGCAGGCCCTTGCGCCCGATCCTGACATCGTCATCGTCGATATCGACGATGCCAGTCTGGCGCAATTGGAGGACGAGGCCGGGCGCTGGCCGTGGCCGCGCGCCATCCACGGCGAGCTGGTGCGCGGGATCGCGGCGCAGCAGCCGCGCGCCATCGTGTTCGACATTTTGTTCAGCGAACGCGACCCCTTCAGGCCGGATAGCGATGACGCCTTCAATCAGGCGCTGCAAGGCATCAACAACGTGTATTTTCCGATGGTGCGGCGCAACCCCGCCCTGGATGCGCAAGGCGCGCCCGCGGCACAGATCGCGCCTTTGCTCGGTCTGCAACGCGGCGCACAGGCCGACCCGCAGGCGCGCATCGCGGTGCTGCCGCCGCTGGCGCTCGATCCCGCGCATTGGCATGTCGGCACGATCAATTTCGAGGAAGATGCGGACGGCGTCGGGCGGCGCTACCAGCTCTACACCGATGCCTACGGCTGGCTGATTCCGTCCCTGCCCGCGCGCGTGGCGCAAGACCTTGGCTATGCCGTGCCGCAGCAGGCCGACCTGATTCTCGCCTGGCGCGGCCTCCCCAATTCCTATCGCCATATTTCATATTCCGACCTCTATGCGGACTTCAATCGCGAGCAGCGGCAGCGCCCCGCGGACGAACTGAAGGACAAGATCGTCATCATCGGCACGGCGGCGACTGGCATGCATGATGTGCGCGTGACGCCGCTGGCCAGCCTGTATCCGGGGGTCGAGATGCTCGCCACCGCCATCGACAATCTGAAGAACGGCCGCGCCATGCGCCAGGCGAATCGCGATTTTGCGCTCGGCCTCGCGTTGCTGCTGCTGGGGCTGTTGAGCCTTGCTTTCATGCGCGGCATCCACATCCTCAAGATTGGCGGCATCCTTGCTGCGGCCAGCGTCCTGTTGCTGGCCGCGGCCTATCTCGCCGTGGCGCAATTGCTGTTGTTGCCGGTGCTGTCGCCGCTGCTGCTGGCCTGGGCCGCCTATTTCACCTTTTCCCTGCGCGAGTACCTGCGCGAAAGAAAGTCGCGCGAACAGGCGGTGCAGATGTTCAGCCGTTTCGTCAATCCGCATGTGGTGCAGGAGCTCGTGGCGCACGGCGGCTTGAGTCGGGCCGGCGAGAGCCGCCAGGTCAGCGTGCTGTTTTCCGATATCCGCGGCTTCACCACGCTGTCCGAAAAACGCACGCCGGAACAAGTGGTCGAATTGCTCAACCGTTATTTCAGCCTGCAGGTCGAGGTCATCTTCCGCCACGGCGGTTCGCTGGACAAGTTCATCGGCGACGCGATCATGGCGTTCTGGGGCGCGCCGCTGGACGATGCGGAACACGCGCGCCATGCGGTCGAGGCGGCGCTGGAAATGGGCGAGGTGTTGCAGCGTTTCCGCCATGAGCTGGGCGAGGCGGATGCGAATTTCGATGTCGGCATCGGCATCCATTCCGGTCCCGCCGTGGTCGGTTTGATTGGCTCCGAGCAGCGGCGCGAATACACCGCCATCGGCGACACGGTCAATCTGGCCAGCCGCATCGAAGGGCTGACCAAGGGCGTCTCGCGCATCCTGGTGTCGCGCGAGACGATGCAGGCGTGCGGCGATGCGTTCGCATTCCAGTCGTTCGGTTCGTTCAAGGTCAAGGGGCGCGAGCAGGAGGTCGAGCTGTTCGCGCCTTCGCGCAAAGAGGAGAAAACGGAATGAGTAAATTTAAATTCCTTGTGTGGTGTTGTGCGTTGAGTTTTGTCGCGAGCGCGTGGGCGGCTGAAGAGGCTTATACGATCCGCGCCACCGAGCTCAAGGCCAAACCCTACAGCGATGCACAAACCCTGGTGACTCTGCCTGCGCGCAGCAAGGTGACGGTGGTGCAGCGGCGCGCGTCGTGGACGCAGGTCAGGGCGGGCGAGACGGCCGGCTGGGTCAAGATGTTGAGTATTCAACTGGCGCGCGGCAGCACCGGGCGCCGCGCCGATAATGGCCTGCGTTCCCTGTTCAATGTGGCGCGCAGCGGCGGCAGCGGCGCCACCGTGACCACCGGCGTGCGCGGACTGTCGGAAGAACAACTGAAGAATACCCGTCCCGACCCGCAGGCGCTGGAGAAGGCAAGACGCTATGCGGCGAGCAAGGCCGAGGCAAAGCGGTTTGCCGCCGAGGGCAAACTGAAGTCGCAGCAAGTGGATTATTTCGCTGCGGGAGGTGGGCGATGAACGCGTTGATACTTGTTCTTGTGTTGAGTGTGTCGGTCCCGGCACAGGCCTTCGACTTCGGCAGCATCGACTGGGACAAGGCCGTCAAGACGGTGCAGAAAGTGAAGAGGGCCAATGCCGATGTGAGCGAGCCGCAGGAGATCGAGCTCGGCGGCGGTATCGCCAGCAGTCTGCTGGGGGCGGCGCCCCTGCTCGACAACCCGCCGTTGCAGCGGTATGTGAACCGGGTCGGACGCTGGATCGCCCTGCACAGCGAACGCCCCGATCTGCCCTGGCAATTCGGGGTGCTGGATGACGCGGACATCAATGCCTTCGCCGCGCCCGGCGGCTATGTGTTCATCACCAAAGGCTTGCTGGCACGCATGAACAATGAAGCGGAACTGGCGGGGGTGCTGGCGCACGAAATTTCGCACGTGCTGCGCAAACATCATTTGCAGGCGCTGAAGAAAGGCGCGCGGCGCGAGCTGATGGCCGATCTCGCCGACGATGCGATCAAGTCTCGCGGCGGCGACGAGCGTCTGCGCAAGCTGGTCAGCGCCGGCACCGAACTGTATGCGCGCGGTCTGGACAAGGAGGACGAGTTTGAATCCGATCGCATGGGGGTGGTGCTGGCGGCGCGCGCCGGTTACGACCCGTACGGTTTGCCCGCCGTGTTGCAGACCCTGCAATCGATCAATCCGGCCGACTCCAATCTCGCGCTGATGTTCAAGACCCATCCGGGATTCGACAAGCGGCTGGAATTGCTGGGCCCGCTGATGTCGCCCGCGCTGGACGATCTGGAAGGGTTGCCCGATCTCGATCAGCGTTTCGCGGCGGCGCTCGGCGGCAAATAAGGCAGTCGTACCGCCTTCAGGATTTGGCGCCCAGTTGCAGGGCGCGCAATCTGCCCTGTTCCAGTTGTGCGGGATCGGGCGCGGCCAGCCAGCCGTGCAGGTTGTCCAGCACCAGTGCGGTCAGGGCGTGGATCCACTCTGGGCGCTCGTTGAGGCAGGGGATGTAGTGATACTCGCCGCCGCCTGCGTGCTGAAAATCCGCGCGGCCTTCCAGCGCAATTTCTTCCAGGGTTTCCAGGCAGTCCGCCACAAAGCCGGGACAGACCACATCCACCCGGCGCAGTTTTTGTTTGCCCCATTCCTGCAGGGTGGCGGTGGTGTAGGGTTGCACCCACTCGGCGCGGCCGAAGCGCGACTGGAAACTGAGCGCGTACTGTTCCGGTTTCAGACCGAGTTCCTGCGCCAGCAGGCGCGCGGTCTTGTGGCACTCGCAATGATAGGGATCGCCTTTTTCCAGGGTATAGCGCGGCAGGCCGTGAAAACTCATCAGCAGTTTTTCCGGACGCCCGTTCTTCGTCCAGTAATCATTCACATTGGCGGCCAGCGCCTGGATGTAGCCCGCATCGTCGTGGAAATGCTTTAGGGTGCGCAGGGCAGGGGTGTTGCGCCAGTGTTGCAGTTCGGCAAACACGACATCGGTCGCGGTGGCCGTGGTGCTAGCGGCGTATTGCGGGTACATCGGCACGACGAGGATACGCTGGCAGTTCTGGTCTTTCAGTTTCTTCAGCGCGGCCGGAATGGACGGGTTGCCGTAGCGCATGGCGTACTCGACCACCAACGGCGCCCGCGTCTTTTGGCTCAAATAACCCTGCAACAAAACCGCCTGCCTTTCAGTGTGGACGCGCAGCGGAGAACCTTCGGGCAGCCACACCGAGGCGTATTTCGCGGCGGATTTTTTCGGCCGCACGTTGAGGATGATGCCGTTCAGGATGAACCACCAGACCAGGCGCGGAATCTCCACGACGCGCGGGTCGCCGAGGAATTCCTTCAGGTAGGGGCGCACCGCTTGTGTGGTCGGTGCATCGGGCGTACCGAGGTTGATGAGCAGGATGCCGGTTTTTTCCGGGGTGCCGTGGGAGAAGCTTGGTTCTGTCTGATAGCTCATGTTGAATTTCAATGTTGTGAGAGCGCGTTGCTCAATAGTTTGGCGGTGATATCCACGATGGGCACGACGCGCTCGTAATCCATGCGTTTCGGGCCGACCACGGCCAGGGTGCCGACGATTTCGCCGTCGCCCGAGGTGTACGGGGCGCTGACCACGCTGCATTCGTTGAGGCCGGCCAGCCCGGATTCGTTGCCGACGAAGATGTGCACGCCCTGCGCGTGGCGGCCGGCATCCAGCAGTTGCAGCAATTCGGTTTTCTGCTCGAACACGTTGAACAGGTTGCGCAACTGTCCCATGTTGGCGGCGAGGTCGTTGCTGTGCAGCAAATTGCGTTCGCCGCTGATCACGTAATCGTCATGCTTGTGCGCCAGGGCCTCGTCGCTGGCGGCCATCGCCGCCGACATCAGCGCGGTCATGTCGTGCTGCAACTGGCGCAATTCGTTCTGCACGCGCCGATGGATGTCGCCGAACGCCAGGTTGGCGTAGTGATGGCTCAGAAAATTGCCGGCCTCGGTCAGCTGCGCCTGGCTGTAATCCTTGGGCGTCGCCAGCACGCGGTTCTCCACTTCGCCGTCCGGCATCACGATGATGAGCAGTACGCGCTTTTCCGACAGGCGCAGGAATTCGATCTGGCGCACGGTGATGCGGGTGCGTCTGGGCGTGGCGACCACGCCGGCGAAACGGGTGAGATCCGACAGCAGGTGCGACGCCTGGGCCAGCACCCGCGACGGGTTGTCCGGCAACAACTGGCTCTTCAGTTGCTGGATACGCGCGGCCGACAGCGGCTGCACCACCATCAGGGTGTCGATGAACAGGCGGTAGCCCTGCGCGGTCGGCATGCGCCCCGCCGAGGTGTGCGGGCTGGCGACCAGTCCCATCGCTTCAAGGTCGGACATCACATTGCGGATGGTGGCGGGGCTGACGTCGAGGCCGGAATATTGCTGCAGGGCGCGCGAGCCGACGGGCTGGCCGTCGCTGATATAGCGTTCCACCAGGGTCTTGAGCAGGATCTGCGCGCGTTCGTTGAGCATGGCGCGGATTCTAACAGGTGTGGCGTGGCTGTAACCTTGCGAGAGGCGATTTCATGGGAGCCCGATTGATCGGGCGAACAACCAGACACACCTGCACCCTTATCGTTTTGCCATCATTTGACTGGTATAAAGGGCGCTATGCTGGGGAGTGGATTGGAAAAGGGGAAGTGGAGAATGAAGATCGTCTATTTTTTTATGTTGCCGCTGATTTTATTGAGTGCCTGCGGCCAGGAGACGCCCGCGCCACCCGCTGCCGTGCGACCCGTGTCGATGTTTGTCATTGGCGACACGGCTGCCGCGCAAACGCATCTGTATAGCGGCGAGGTTCGTGCCCGTCATGAAACCGTATTGAGTTTCCGTACCGGCGGCAAGATCATGGCGCGTCAGGTGGAGGTGGGCGAGCGGGTCGCGGCGGGACGGGTGTTGGCGCGCCTGGATCCGACGGACAATCGCTTGCAGGAAGAGGCCAGCCGCGCGCAATACCGTCTGGCCAAGGATGAGATGGAACGCTATCGAGAATTACGGGACAAGGGCTTTGTCAGCCAATCGGCGCTGGATGCGAAAGAAGCTGCATTCAAGGCAGCCGCCGCACAGGCTGGAATGGCCGTCAATCAACTGGCTTACACTGAGTTGAGGACGGATCACACGGGCGTGATTACCGCGATTTTGGCTGAAGTGGGGCAGGTGGTGAGTGCGGGGCAGCCGGTATTCCATCTTGCGCAAACGGGCGAACGCGAGGTCGTGATTGCCATTCCGGAATCGCGCCTGGATGCTGTCAAGGTGGGGGCACCGGCGGTCATCGAGATCGGCGCGGCCGGGGATGGATCACACACGCTGAATGGAGACGTGCGGGAGATCGCGCCTGTTGCCGATGCGGCGAGTCGAACCTATGCGGCACGCGTCGCATTCAAGTCAACGGATGCGTCGGTCGCGCTGGGGATGACGGCACGGGTCTGGCTGGAGGAGGCGGGTCGAGCACAGCACGCACGGGCGTATCGCGTGCCCCTGACTGCCATTTTCCAGCAAGGCGAGCAGGCCGCGGTCTGGGTGATCGAGGCGGACAATACGATCTCGTTGCGTCCGGTCAGGATCGGTGCATATCGCGATGAGGGGGCGCTGATCGTGGAGGGGGTCGAGGCGGGGCAGCGCATTGTCAGTGCCGGGGTGCACAAATTGACCGCAGGTGAACGGATTCAGCCCGGTGCGGGGGGGAATCCGCAATGAAGTTACCCAATTTATCAGCCTGGGCACTCGAACATCAGCAGTTTGTCGTCTTTCTGATGGCGGTGCTGGCGATCGCCGGCATGGTGTCCTACTTTAGTCTGGGGCGAGCCGAAGATCCCGGGTTTACGTTCAAGGTGATGGTGGTTCGAACCCTGTGGCCGGGCGCGACAGCACAGGAAGTTGAGCGCGAATTGACCGAGCGCATCGAAAAAAAATTGCAGGAGACCCCTTGGGTGGATGTGTTGCGTTCAGCCTCCAAGCCGGGCGAATCGCTCATCTTCGTAGTGCTCAAGGATTACACCCCGAAAACCGAGGTGCCGGAATCCTGGCGTCAGGTGCGCAAAAAACTGGATGATATCCGGCATACATTGCCACCCGGGGTGCAGGGCCCGTTTCCAAACGATGAGTTCGGCGATGTGCAGATCAACCTCTTTGCCTTGACCGGGGATGGCTACGATCTGGCCGCACTGCGCCGCTACGCAGACCGCATGGCGCTGGAATTGCGGCGCGTCAGAGATGTGAAACGCGTTGAACTGATCGGGGTGCAGGAGGAAAAGATTTTTATCGATGTCGAGCCGCAGCGTATGGCGAGGCTGGGCATTTCGCCGTTGCAAGTGGCCGATGCGCTGCAACAGCAAAATGCGATCAGCCCGGGCGGTTTCATCGAGACGGACAGCGACCGTATTCATCTGCGGATCAGCGGCAGTTTTGACCGCGTCGAACAGGTGCGCAATACCGAATTGCGGGTGAATGGCCGACATTTTCGTTTGGCTGACATTGCCCGGGTGAGCCGGGGATTTGCCGATCCGCCCAGCCCGCGGATGCATTGGAACGGCCAGCCGGCGATCGGCGTCGGCGTGGTGATGGACAAGGGTGGTGACGTGATTGCGCTGGGCGGGAATCTGCACCGCGAGACGGCGCGAATCGGCGCCGAATTCCCGGCCGGGGTGGAAATACATACCGTCGCCGATCAGCCGCAAGTGGTGCAGGGCTCGCTCAGCCTGTTTCAGAATTCGCTTGCCGAGGCGGTGCTCATTGTGCTGGCAGTGTCGTTTTTGAGTCTGGGGGTGCGCACTGGGATGGTGGTGGCCTTGTCCATTCCGCTGGTGCTTGTGACCACCTTCTTTGCCATGAAACTGTTCGGGATCGATTTACAGCGCATCTCGCTCGGGGCGCTGGTTATCGCTTTGGGCCTGTTGGTGGATGATGCCATTATCGCGGCGGAAATGATGGTGGTAAAAATGGAGCAGGGCTGGGATAAATTCAAAGCCGCGACCTTTGCCTATACTTCGACGGCCTTTCCGATGCTGACCGGAACCTTGATTACGGCTGCCGCGTTCACTCCGGTGGGTTTCTCCAAATCGGCCGCCAGTGAATACACCGTTTCAATTTTTCAGGTGGTCACCATCGCGCTGGTAATCTCGTGGGGGGTGGCCGTTATTTTTACCCCGTACATCGGCTACCACGTGCTGGATCAGAAAGCGCTCATCGCCAAGGCGCAGCAGCATGGTGGAGACATTTATGACACACGGTTCTATCGGTTTTTCCGGGCGCTGGTCACGTGGTGTTTGCGCAATCGCTGGAAGGTCATCCTGGTCACGGTATTGATCTTTGTTTTGTCGATACTGGCGTTTGGGAAATTCGTGCAGAAACAATTTTTCCCGTCAGCCAGCCGCCTGGAACTGATGGTGGATGTATGGCTGGCGCAGGGCGCTTCGTTGCGGGCAACCGCACATGAAGTGGCGCGCATCGAGCAATTGCTTCAGAACGACCCCGCCGTGGTCTCTTCCTCCGCCTATATCGGGAATGGTGCGCCGCGCTTTTTTCTGTCGCTGGACCAGCAATTATTTGCCGACAATTTTGGCCAGCTGGTCATTGTCACGAAAGATCTGGCGGCACGCGAAGACCTCAAGCAACGCCTCGAACAGCGTTTTGCCGCAGCAGATTTTGCCGCGATCCAACTGCGCGTGGTGCGTCTGGAGAATGGGCCGCCGATCGGTTATCCGGTGCAATTCCGGGTGATTGGCGATGACCTGGTTGTGTTGCGCCAGGCGGCCGAGGACGTCGGCGCTGTCCTGCGTGCCGACCCGAGCCTGCGCAATGTCAATTTCGACTGGAACGAAAAAGTGAAGAGTGTGCGGGTCGAAGTGGATCAAGATAAAGCGCGCCGTCTCGGGGTTTCCAGCCAGGACGTGGCGCGCGCCCTGCAGGGCTGGCTCAACGGCCTTCCGCTCACCCAGTACCGTGAAGGTGACCAGTTGATCGAGGTGGTCTGGCGCGGGAAAAAATCGGATACCCGTTTCCTGAATCGACTGCCCGATCTGGACATTCCGCTGGCGGATGGGCGCTCCATACCGCTGGTGCAGTTGGCACGTCTGGTGCCGGTGCAGGAAGAAGGCATTATCTGGCGGCGCAACCGCCAGCCCACGCTGACCGTGCGTGCAGATATGGCGGATGTGACCCAGCCCGCCACGGCATCGGAACGGCTGAATCGGGAACTGGACGCGGTGCGGGCGCGCCTTGCCCCTGAAGTGCGCATCGAAATGGGGGGGAGTATCGAAGAGTCGGAAAAAAACGGAAATGCGATTGCTGCGGTGATGCCGTTGATGCTGGCAGGGGTCATCACCTTGTTGATGATCCAATTGCAAAGCATCAGCCGTACGGTGATCGTATTGCTCACCGCTCCCCTCGGCCTGATCGGCGTGGTACTGGCACTTTTGGTATTCCAGGTGCCGTTCGGTTTTGTGGCCAACCTGGGCTTCATTGCCCTGGCCGGCATGATCATGCGCAACTCGGTCATTTTGATCGACCAAATCAGGCAGGACGAGGAGTCTGGCATTCCGCGCCATGAGGCGATCATCGGCGCCACCGTGCGCCGTTTCCGCCCAATCATGCTGACCGCTTCGGCCGCGATTCTGGCCATGATCCCGCTGACGCGACAGGTGTTCTGGGGGCCGATGGCGGTTTCCATCATGGGCGGCCTGATTGTGGCCAGCGTGCTCACCTGCTTGTTTTTGCCGGCACTGTATGCCGCGTGGTTCCGGGTGCGGGAAGAAATCCCGGGCTGACGTGGCGGGCGTATCGCCGATATGGTTTAATCGCGCACCATGAAATTTCCTTTTGAAACCATCGCCATCATCGGCAAACAGAAGTCCCCGGACGTGGCCGTTCCCATGTTTCTGCTGGGGGATTTCCTGGCCGAGCGCGGCCTCAAGGTGGTGGTGGACGGGCTCTCCGCCGAGCATATCAAAGGCCATTCGTTTTCCGCGCTCAGTCTGGACGAGATCGCGCGCTCGGTCGATCTGGCCGTGGTCATCGGCGGCGACGGCACCATGCTCAACATCGCGCGCACCCTCGCGCCGCACGGCGTGCCCATCGTGGGCGTGAACCAGGGGCGGCTGGGTTTTCTCACCGACCTCAGCATGGGCAACATGATCGCCGGCATTGCCGCCATGCTGGACGGCCGTTTCGTGACCGAGCAGCGCCTGTTGCTGTCGGCCACGGTGGTGCGGGACGGGGCCGAGGTCTTCACCGGCCTGGCGTTCAACGAAGTGGTGGTGCACCGCAGCAACATCAGCAGCATGGTCGAGTTCGAGGTGCGCATCGACGGCGAGTATCTGTACAACCAGCGCGCCGACGGCCTCATCATCTCCACCCCCACCGGCTCCACCGCCTATGCCATGTCGGCCGGCGGCCCCATCCTGCATCCCGGTCTGGACGTGCTGCAACTGGTGCCGGTGTGCCCGCACTCGCTGAGCAACCGCCCGATCGTGGTCAAGGGCAGCGCCGAGATCGAGTTGCTGATGCACCGCACCGGCGACATCTGCGTGCGCTACGACAGCCACACCAACATCGACCTGCAACTGCACGACAAGATTCTCGTCACGCGCTATGCGCAGCCGGTGAACCTGCTGCATCCGGAGGGACACAGCTACTACCACACCCTGCGCGAAAAGCTGCTCTGGAACCAAACCCTTTAAGGCTATGCTGAAGTTTCTTTCCATCCGCGACTTCGTCATCGTCGATACGCTCGAACTCGAATTCTCCGCCGGTTTCACCGCGCTCACCGGCGAGACCGGCGCGGGCAAATCCATCCTGATCGATGCCTTGTCGCTGGCGCTGGGCGAACGCGGCGATGGTGGCATGGTGCGGGACGGTTGCGCGCGCGCCGAGATTTCGGCCGAGTTCGACATCAGTGGCTTGCCCCGGCTGCAGGCCTGGTTGAACGCGCAGGATCTGGCGGGCGACGCGGGCGTGTGTCTGCTGCGGCGCACGCTGGATGCCGCCGGGCGTTCGCGCGGTTTCATCAATGGCAGCAGCGCCACGCTGCAGCAGTTGCGCGAGGCAGGCGACCATTTGCTCGACATCCACGGCCAGCATGCCCACCAATCCCTGCTGCGCGCCGACGCGCAGCGCGAGCTGCTCGACGGCCATGCCGGACTGGCGGGGGACAGTGCACACGTGGCGGAACACTACCGGGCATGGCAAACCCTGCACCGGCGGCGCGTGCAACTGGAACAGAATGCGGAAGCCGTTGCCGCCGAGCGCGAATTGTTGCTGTTTCAGCGCGCCGAGCTGGAGGGATTGAATTTCACCGCCGAGGACTGGCTCGCCCTGCAGGCTGACCATGCACGCCTGTCGCATGCCGCGGCCCTGCTGGAAACGGCACAGTTCGGCGTGGACGTGTTGAGCGAGGCGGACAACGCCTGTCTGGCGCAGTTGAACACCCTGGCCTCGCGGGTGCGCGCGGAACTGGAATTCGACGCGGCCTTGCAGGACACGCTGGTGTTGCTGGAAAGCGCCCAGAACGAACTGCAGGAGGCGGTGTATGCCTTGCGCCATTACCAGGACAAGCTGGATGCCGATCCGCAGGCATTGCAGCAAATGGAGTCGCGCATCGGCGATGTGATGGCGATGGCGCGCAAATACCGCGTGAAGCCGGAGCAGTTGCCGCAGGCGCAGGCCGCCATCGTGGCGCGCCTGGACGAGCTGGGCGGCACGGCCGATGTGGCCGAGCTGGCCGCGCAGGAATCGGTCGCGCACCAGGACTATCTGACCCTGGCGAAAAAATTGAGCGCGGCGCGCAGCAAGGCGGCGGCCAAACTTTCCGCCGAGATCACGACCGCCATGCAGACGCTGGCGATGGAAGGCGGCCAGTTTGCCGTGGCGCTGTTGCCGCTGGATGAGGGCGATGCGCATGGCTTGGAAAACGTGGAATTGCAAGTCTCCGCCAATCCCGGTTCGCCGCTGCGCAGTCTGGCCAGGGTGGCTTCCGGCGGCGAACTGTCGCGCCTCAGTCTGGCGATCCAGGTTGCCGCCAGCCGTGCCGCCCGCGTGTCCACCCTGATTTTTGACGAAGTGGACAGCGGCATCGGCGGGCGCGTGGCGGAGATCGTCGGCCGGCTGTTGCGCCAGTTGGGTACGCGCCATCAGGTGCTGTGCGTCACCCACTTGCCGCAGGTCGCGGCGCAGGCCGACCAGCAATGGCGGGTGAGCAAGGCGGTGGAGCAGGGCGTCACTTTGAGCCATATCCAGGCGCTGCAAGGCGAACACCGGGTGGAGGAGATCGCGCGCATGCTGGGCGGCGCCAAAATCACCGAGACCACGCGCAAACATGCCGCGGAGTTATTGGGCGACGCCGCTTGAGGTATGATGCCGCCTGTTTTGTGAAAGTAAGCCATCCCATGCGTATCGCCGTCATCCTCTTTTCCGTGCTGCTCGCCGCGTGCAGCAACCCGGGCAAGTACCTGCCCACCTTTACCCCGCACAAGATCGACATCCGTCAGGGCAATCTGGTCACCCAGGACATGCGCGCGCGCATCAAGCCGGGCATGAGCGAGGCGCAAGTCAAAGCGGCGCTGGGCACGCCGCTCGTCAATGATGTTTATCATCCGGAGCGGTGGGACTATATCTATCGTCTGCAGCGACGGGGGCGCGTGATTGAGCAGCAGCGTCTGACGCTGTATTTCGAGAAAAATATCCTGGTGCGCATCGACGATGCCACGCCGTTACAGGCGGCGCTTCCAGCCGAGCCGCCGTCGTCCGCTTCTCCGCCACCTGCGGCAGCACCTGTCGCGGCACCTGTCGCGGCACCTGTCGCGGCACCTGTCGCGGCAGCGGAATCCGTTGCGGCGGCAGAACCGGTGGCATCCGTCGCCGCACCCGTTGATTCTGTGGCCGAGGTGCGTCAGCGCGTGCAGGACTGGGCAGCCGCCTGGTCTGCACGCAATGTCGATGCGTATCTCGCCGCTTATGCGCCCGCTTACCGCCCGGCCGGGCTGTCGCGCCAGCGCTGGGAAGCGTTGCGGCGACAACGCGTCAGTAAACCGCACGCGCTCCGGGTCGAATTGAGCGATATCGCGATCACGCTGGAAAATGCGCACCACGCTGTCGTTTCGTTCACCCAGGACTATCGCGCCGACCATTATCGTGATCGGGTGCGCAAGACACTGCGGATGGAGCAGCTCGACGGCCTCTGGCTGATCGTTGACGAACACGTAGATCAATAGGAGAGAACCGATGTCCGGAATCAGAACTGTCATCGCCGGCTGCGGCGGGCGCATGGGCAAAACCCTGCTGGAATGTGTGGCGCAGGCGGACGATCTGGTGCTGCATGGCGCGCTGGAACACGCGGGGAGCCCGCTGCTCGGCAACACCGTCGCCGCAGGCGTCAAGATCACGGACGACATCGAAGCGGCCTTGTCGGGGGCGGACGTGCTGATCGATTTCACCCGCCCTGAAGGGACGCTGCGCCATCTGGAGCTCTGCCGCAAACTCAAGGTCAACATGGTGGTCGGCACGACGGGACTGGATGCACGGCAAAAAACCAGACTCGGCGCGGCGGCGCAGGACATCGGCATCGTGTTCGCGCCCAATATGAGTGTGGGTGTGAACCTCGTCTTCAAATTGCTGGAGACCGCTTCGCGCGTGCTCGACAAAGGCTACGACATCGAGATCATCGAAGCGCACCACCGCCACAAGGTAGATGCGCCTTCCGGTACCGCACTCGGCATGGGCGAAGTCATCGCACGCACGCTGGGGCGCGATCTGGAAAAATGCGCCGTGTATGGCCGCGAAGGCGTCACCGGTGAGCGCGACCCTTACACCATCGGCTTCGCCACCGTGCGCGGCGGCGACATCGTCGGCGACCACACCGTGCTTTATGCGGGCACCGGCGAACGCATCGAGATCACCCACAAGGCCAGCAGCCGCGCCACCTTTGCGCTCGGCGCGCTGCGTGCCGCACGCTTCCTGCATGCGAACGGGGCGGGCCTGTACGACATGCAGGATGTGTTGGGGTTGAAGTAACTGACTTCTGTTTCCGGCATTTGCAGAGCCAATCGCAGTGATAGGGTTGAGTGTTAGCTCATCGGTCGCAGATTTTTTTCATGCTGCCGATAGGGGCCATTAGCAGCCGTTGATCTATCCTCAAACAGGTTTCCATCCAGCATCGGGACGCAACAAGGGCAATCCAAGTGAGTGATTCGGTACAATGCCGCAACACACACGATTGCAGCGAAGCCTTTTGACTATGAGCCTGATCAAATCTCGCCAACGCGTCGCCGACCACGGCGAGGTATTCACGCCCGCGTGGATGGTCGATGCCATGCTCGATCTGGTGAAGGAAGAGTCGGAGCGCATTGACTCCCGCTTTCTGGAGCCGGCCTGTGGCAGCGGCAACTTCATTGTGAAGGTCTTGCAGCGCAAGCTTGCGGCCGTCGAGCACAAGTTCGGGAAATCCGATTTCGAAAAGCAGCACTACGCGCTCTTGGCTCTGATGTGCATCTATGGGATCGAGCTGCTGGCAGACAACATAAAAGAGTGCCGCGAGAACATGCTGGAAATCTTCACGGGGTATCTCAACATCGACGAGTCGGATGATTTCTACCGCGCCGCATTCTATGTGTTATCGCAGAATCTGGTTCATGGTGACGCTCTGACCATGCGCGAAAGTAGTGGTGAGCCGATCTCTTTTGCTGAATGGGGCTACCTCGGCAAAGGCAAGTTCCAACGGCGCGACTTCCGTTTCGACGTGCTCACCGGTTCGTCGGCCTTCAGCGCGGAGGGCGATCTCTTCGCTCATCTCGGCAAGCACGAGATATTCTTGCCGACCAAGACCTACCCATCGATGACGGTGAGCGAGCTGGCGGCTAATTGTGGCGGATATGCCGCAATGGTGAATCAGGCGGAGGAAACGAGAACATGAGCGACAAGCCAGTGCGCCTGACCGCGCCGCCCGAAGGTTATGCCGACTGGCTGGCCGACCTGAAAGCCCGCATCCACAGCGCCCAACAGCGCGCCACGCTGGCGGTCAACCGCGAGCTGGTGCTGCTCTACTGGCAGATCGGGCGCGACATTCTGGCGCGGCAAGCCGAGCAAGGCTGGGGGGCCAAGGTGATCGAGCGGCTGGCGCAGGACCTGCGCAGTGCTTTTCCGGAAATGAAAGGGTTTTCCCGCGCCAACCTGATGTACATGCGCGCTTTTGCCGAGGCGTGGCCGGATGCCGAAATTGTCCAACAGGCTGTTGGACAATTGCCCTGGGGACACAATCTGGTGCTGCTCACCCGTCTCAAAGATGCACAACAGCGGCTGGCTTACGCCCAGAGCGCCATTGTGCACGGCTGGTCGCGCAACATGCTGGACATCCATATTGAAACCCGTCTGCTGGAACGCACTGGACAGGCGATCACAAATTTCGAGACCAGCTTGCCAAAACCGCAATCCGATCTGGCAAGGGAGTCATTAAAAGATCCCTATCGCCTTGATTTTCTCGGGCTGGGGCATGAGGCAGGCGAGCGCGAAATTGAAAGTGCCTTGGTGAAGCATGTCACCGAGTTCCTGCTAGAACTGGGCGCGGGTTTTGCGTTCGTCGGGCGGCAGGTATTGCTGGACGTCGGGGGTGACGAGTTCTTCATCGACCTGCTGTTCTACCACCTCAAGCTGCGCTGCTATGTGGTGATCGAACTCAAGGGCGGCAAGTTCAAGCCCGAGCACCTGGGACAGTTGAGCTTTTACCTTACGGCCGTGGATGAGCAAGTAAAGCACCCACAAGACAATCCTACGATTGGCCTACTGCTGTGTCGCAGCAAGAACAAAGTAGTTGCGGAATATGCCTTGCGCACCAATGCTCAACCCTTGGGCGTTGCCGAATACAAATTACTCGAATCCCTGCCTGCCGAACTTCAAACCAGCCTGCCCAGCATCGAACAGATCGAGCGCGAGCTGACGGGCGATGCCTGCCCAAGCAACGCCCCCTCTCCCCTTGCGGGAGAGGGTTGGGGAGAGGGGTGATGGAGCAACGAGAATTCGCCAGACACTTGCGCAGCCACATGACAGAAAGCGAAAAAAAGTTGTGGCGACAACTGCGTGCACACCGATTGAATGGCGAAAAATTCAGGCGCCAGCAACCCATAGGCCCCTATGTGGTAGATTTTGTGCACTTTGGCGCACGCCTGATCGTGGAGGCAGATGGCGGACAACATAACGGTGCGCCTCATGATGAACAACGCGACAACTGGTTGCGCAAACAGGGATTCACGGTAATGCGTTTCTGGAATAACGAGATCATGGGCAATTTGGATGGCGTGTTGGCAACCGTTATGAATGCAGTGACCAATCCCCCCTCTCCCCCAACCCCTCTCCCGCAAGGGGAGAGGGGAGACTCAAAGCCCACTCACCTCGCGCGCGATGCTGCCTCCAAGCCCCTCTCCCCAAGTGAGGGTGGAGATGCCGCTTCAAAGCCCCTCTCCCCTTGCGGGCGAGAAGATGCCGCCTCCAAGCCCCTCTCCCCTTGCGGGAGAGGGGTTGGGGAGAGGGGACAAAAGCACACAACCCCCCAACATTCAGGCGGCGAATCATGAATCAAGTCAGCTTCACCCTGCGCGGCCGCAACCCGGATGTGCTCACCTGCATCGCGAACCTTTCCAACGACGAAGTGTTCACCCCGCCGGAGTTCGCCAACCGGATGCTGGATACGCTTGCGGAAGCGTGGGCGGCCAGCCACAACGGGGCGAACCTCTGGGCGGACAAGACGGTGAAGTTCCTCGACCCGTGCACCAAGTCGGGCGTGTTCCTGCGGGAAATCACCAGCCGCCTCACCAAGGGGCTCACAGACGAAATGCCGAACCTTGAAAAACGGGTCCATCACATTTTGACCAAGCAGGTGTTCGGCATCGGCATCACGAATCTCACCAGCCTGCTGGCGCGGCGCAGCGTGTATTGCTCGAAACACGCCAATGGGCAGCACTCCATTGCCAAGGGCTTTGATAGTGAGGCGGGCAATATCTGGTTCGAGCGAATCGAGCACACCTGGGCCAATGGCAAATGCACTTTTTGTGGCGCCAGCCAGGCGGCGCTCGATCGCGGCGAATCGCTGGAAACTCACGCTTACGCGTTCATTCACACTGACAACATTACGACTCGGGCCGCCGAGTTGTTTGGAGGCAATATGCAGTTCGATGTCATCATTGGAAATCCGCCATATCAGTTGGACGATGGCGGCTTTGGTGCGAGCGCCATGCCGATTTACCAAAAGTTCGTTGAACAAGCGAAGGCATTGGAACCGCGTTTTCTTACGATGGTTATTCCATCTCGATGGCTTTTCGGCGGTCGCGGCTTGGATGACTTCCGCAATACGATGCTCAACGACAGGAGGATTCGTAAGCTTGTTGACTATCCAGATAGTCGCCAAGTGTTCCCCAGTGTCGATGTCGCAGGTGGCATTTGCTACTTCATTTGGGACAGGGAGAATCCTGGAGAATGCCGCGTAGTCGAATTTGAGCATGGCATGGAGCCGTCAGAGTCTGTGCGACCGCTTCTTGAAAAAGGTGCGGAAGTCTTCATTCGCAGCAATCGCGCGCTGCCGATTCTGAAGAAGATTGTTGAGATAGAGCGCCGCGACGCACAGCACAGCACAGCACAGCAGAATTATTCGCTCGCGCTGCCTGATAGCAAGCGCTTCGATCGACAGGTTAGTTCGCAAAAGCCATTTGGACTGCGCACATTTTTCAGGGGCGTGGAAAAGAAATCGTCAAAACATGACATCCTCGTTCTTCAGAGCGGAGGACGAGCATGGACATCTCGCGCAGAAATAACGACTGGCGAAGATTTGATCGACAAATGGAAGGTATTCACCTCCAAGTCATCGTCGGAGCACGCCGGTCAAGTTGACAAGAACGGGCAGCGGCGAGTGCTCTCGCTGTCGGGTGTCATTTCGCCAGGATCTGTGGTCACGGAGACATACATACTCCTCGGCGCATTCGATACAGAGAAAGAGGCGCGAAACTGCTTTTCGTATGTTGTTACGAGACTCTTTCGGTATCTCATCGCCGTGCGGTCATCCGCACAGGATCTTGCGCGCTCGGCCTACCAATTCGTGCCGATTCAGGACTTCTCAAGGCCGTGGACTGATCAGAGGCTGTTCGAAAAGTATGGGCTGACGGATGACGAGGTTGCCCATATCGAGAGGTTGATTAGACCCATGGAACTCGACGATGAGTAAGACCATCGAGGAAATCCTCGCCCCCAAGCCGGAAGCCCGGCCGCGTATCTACGCCTACTCGATCGCCGACGCGGCTCACAAGGGGCTGCTCAAGGTGGGGCAGACCACGCGCGACGTGAAGCAGCGCGTCGCGGAGCAAGTTGGCGAACCCAAAGGGGAAACCCGTGACACCGCTTGAGAATTTTTATACGGAAGACCCCCGGTGGCACGAAAAAATCGGCGCCATTCACGCCTTGCTGGAGCGCGTCAAGATCAGCGAGGAACAGTCGGGGGATGTGCTGCATCTGCGCAAGCTCAACCGCATTCTCTCGGTACACGCCTCCACCGCCATCGAGGGCAACCAGCTCACCTTGAGCCAAGTCACCGATGTCATCAACGGCAAGCCGGTGTGGGGGCCGCCCAAGGACATCAAAGAAGTGCAGAACGCGTGGCATGCCTACAACGAGATGCCTGGCTTTGACCCGTGGTCGGTGAGCGACTTGTTGCGGGCGCACGCGCACCTGACGGAGTCGCTGATCGGCGAATCGGGCCAGTTCCGTTCGGGCGGTGTGGCGGTGGTGGGCAGCGATGGCGCGCTGTTGCATCGCGGCGCGCGATCGGCACAAGTGCCCGACCTTGTCGCGCAGTTGCTGGATTGGGGGAAGTCCAGCGCGGCGCATCCACTCATCAAGAGCTCTGCGGTTCACTACCGGTTGGAATACATCCATCCTTTTCGAGATGGCAACGGAAGAGTCGGGCGCTTGTGGCAGACGCTGATTCTTTCCCGGTGGAATCCGTTGTTCGCCTGGATGCCGATCGAAACGCTGGTGCATCACAATCAGGCGCTGTATTACCAGGCCTTGCAGGATTCCCATGCCGGCGCGGTGGATTGCCGCCCGTTCATCGACTTTATGCTCGACGCCATCGCCAATTCGCTTTACAAATTTATCGATGTGGCCACAGAGACGGTGGCCGACGTCGGTGTAAATGTCGGTGTAAATGTCGGTGTAAATGTCGGTGTAAGCGACAAGATTTTGGAATTGTTGCTGCGGCAGCCCCAGTTGTCTGCCCGGGAGTTGGCGACCCTGTTGAACAAGACAACGAGGACCGTGGAACGCCATCTCAAGACGCTCCGCGAACAAGGCAGGCTCATCCGTGTTGGCTCCGACAAGGTTGGCCATTGGAAAGTCAGCGAAAAATTGCCATGAGTAAGCCCTCTATCGAAGAAATCCTCGCGCCCAAGCCCGAAGCCAGGCCGCGCATCTACGCCTACTCGATCGCCGACAAGGCGCACGAGGGTCTGCTCAAGGTGGGGCAGACCACGCGCGACGTGAAGCAGCGCATCGCGGAGCAGGTAAAGACCGCCGCCATCAAGAACTACAAAATCGAGCTGGATGAATCCGCCGCGCGCGACGACGGCACCCTGTTCAGCGATCACGAGGTGCGCGCGGCGCTGGTCAGGAAGGGCTTCGAGAACGTCGAGCTGGAGTGGATGCGCTGTTCGCTCAAGGACGTGAAAACTGCACTCATCGAACTGCGCACCGGCCAGTGCTTCACGGGCACGCACCACGAAACCTTCCCGATGCGTCGCGAACAGGCCGAAGCGGTGGACAAGACCTTTGACTACTACCAGTCAATCTGGGCCGAGCAGAAAAATGCTGCGCCGCGTTTTCTGTGGAACGCGAAGATGCGCTTCGGCAAGACCTTCACCGCCTATCAGTTGGCCAAGAAGCTCGGCGCGAAGCGGGTACTGGTGCTCACCTTCAAACCGGCGGTGGAAGATGCCTGGCAGACCGACCTGGAAAACCATGTGGACTTCAACGGCTGGCAATACCTCTCGCGTTCGTCTGGCAGCGATCCGACGCAGATTGACCGCAAAAAACCCGTCGTCTATTTCGGCTCCTTTCAGGACTTGCTCGGCCGCGATGCGGTGGGCAACATCAAGCCCAAGAACGAGTGGCTGCACACGGTGAATTGGGATTTGGTGGTGTTCGACGAATATCACTTCGGGGCGTGGCGCGACACCGCCAAGGAACTGTTCGAGGGTGAAGAGGAGTCCGTCGCGAAGAAGGAGGCCAAACTCGAATATGCCGCCGGGCTGGAAGACATGAACGAAGACTTCACCGTGCTTTCGGAGCAGGAAACCGAGTTCCTGCCCATCACCACGAAAGCTTATCTGTATCTCTCCGGCACGCCGTTCAAGGCGCTGGCGACGGGTGAATTCATCGAGGAACAGATTTTCAACTGGACCTACACCGACGAGCAGCGCGCCAAGGAGGCGTTCGCCGCGACGCATCCGGGCCAGCGCAACCCCTATGCGGCGTTGCCGCAGATGCGCTTGCTGACCTATCAGATGCCGGATGAGCTGCTGGCCATTGCCAGCGGCGGCGAGTTTGACGAGTTCGATCTCAATGCGTTCTTCGAGGCATCGGGTACGGGCAAGGCGGCGAAGTTCAAACACAAGAGCGATGTGCAGAAGTGGCTGGACATCATCCGTGGTGGTTACGCGCAGAAATCGGTCGAGCACCTGAAAACGGGCACGCGGCCGCCGTTTCCGTATTCCGATGTGCGCCTGCTGCCTTACCTGCAACACTCGTTCTGGTTCCTGCCCAACGTCGCGGCTTGCCATGCGATGGCGAACCTGCTGGCCGAGAAGCACAATGTGTTTTGGCGGGACTACGATGTGTTGGTTGCGGCAGGCGCCTCGGCGGGCATCGGGCTAGAGGCACTGCCGCCCGTGCGCCATGCCATCGGCAGCGGCTTCGAGACCAAGACCATCACGCTGTCGTGCGGCAAGCTCACCACCGGCGTCACCGTGGCGCAGTGGTCGTCCATCCTGATGTTGCGCAATCTCAAGTCGCCCGAGACGTATTTTCAGGCGGCGTTCCGCGTGCAGTCGCCGTGGTCGATCAAGAACCCCAACGGCGATAACCCGAGCGAGGAGGAAATCCTCAAGCCCGTCTGCTTCGTGTTCGACTTCGCGCCCACACGCGCCTTGCGGCAACTGTCGGAGTACGGCATCGGCCTGTCGCCCAATGAATCGAACCCGGAAAATGCGGTCAAGGAGCTGGTGTCATTCCTGCCCGTGCTGGCGTATGACGGCGCGAACATGACACAGATCGACGCCGGCGGCATTCTCGACATTGCGATGGCGGGCACCTCGGCCACGCTGCTGGCGCGCAAGTGGGAGAGCGCGCTACTGGTGAATGTAGATAACGACACGCTGCGGCGCATCATGGACAACGCCGACGCAATGGCGGCCGTTGAGCGCATCGAGGGTTGGCGCGCACTGGGCGACAACATCATCGAGACCATCATCAACAAGAGCGAGAAGGTCAAGGAACTCAAGAACAAGGCGAAGAACAAGGAGTTGACGGAGAAGCAGAAGAAGCAACTCACCGAGGAGGAGAAGGAATACAAATCCAAGCGCAAGCTGGTGCAGGAAAAACTGATCAAGTTCGCCACTCGCATCCCGGCGTTCATGTACCTCACCGACTTCCGCGAGAACACCTTGCAGGACGTGATCACCAAGCTCGAACCGGAACTGTTCCTCGCCGTCACCGGCCTGACGGTGCAGGACTTTCATCTGCTCGTCCGTCTGAAAGTATTCAACACCGAGCAGATGAATCAAGCCGTGTTCGCTTTCCGGCGTTATGAGGATGCGTCGCTACGCTATACGGGAATCGAGAGCCATGAGGGCTTAAGGCACTATGGGCTATATGACACGGTGGTGGCGAAGGATTGAGCGAAGTGACTCTAATGGCGGGAATCTGCCCGGTTGCTGTTGTGGGTGCGAATGTGGTCGGTCGTCTCCCAAGGCCGAGAAGTTGACGTGGGTTTCGGTTGAGGATGTGCTGATTTATTTGGCTTCCCCCGGTATGACGCATAAATCAGCGCTCCCTTAAGTCAATCATTTTTTGGGTGCACTGCCCGAGGTCACATCACCAGCATCTTCACCCCGATCAAAATCAACACCACCCCGCCGAACACCTCTGCCTTGCTCTCCAGCCAGGTGCCGCTCTTCTCCCCGATGCGCACGCCGAGCCAACTGAAAGCAAAGGTCGTCACGCCGATGATGAGGCAGGCCAGATAGATATTGATGTCCAGCAGGTTCAGGCTAAAGCCGGCAGCCATGGCGTCAATGCTGGTGGCGATGGCGAGCAGCAGCAGGGTCTTGTGGGTGAGGGCTTCGATGTCCTCCTCGATGTCGTCGCTCAATCCTTCGTGGACCATCTTGCCGCCGATCAGCGCCAGCAGGCCGAAGGCGATCCAGTGCGAATAAGCTTCCACCCAACTCAGCACGCCACGGCCACCGAGATAGCCGATGAAGGGCATCAATGCCTGGAATGCGCCGAAATAGAGCCCGGCCTTCAGGCCCAGGCCTTTGGTGTTGCCTTTTGAGCCCAGACCGATGGCGACAGCGAAGGCGTCCATGCTGAGGGCGACGGCCAATACCATGACTTCTAACATGCTGGGATGGAGAGAATGAAAAAGGGGGGCGGATTATACGGGGTCAACCAGGCGCGTTTGATACGTTTTGCCTGTGCCCCCGAAAAACGTATTTCTTAACGCGCCCGTTATGCGGTCTTCTCGATAAACAGTTGGAGGAAAAAAGGAGATTGACTTTGAAGGCGCGGTGTTTCAGGATTCTGGCGTAGTGGTGCAAGTTAACCGGCACTTATACGTGCAGCGAAAACGGTGTTGTGGGTCGGGTTTCACCCGGCATGTCGGACTGAAGTCCGACCCACAAAGGGCTCGGGTTTCACCCAAAGGGTGCGCGAACCCCTGCGAGGTAACCCGACCCACAAGTGCTTTCCACACCTTGGCATAAGTACCCGATCGTACACAACACTACATTAGCCGATGAAACCGCACACCATACGACAATATAAAAATCGGCGTGTGCCGCTGCTGATCCTGATGGGGATGTTGTCCGGCATGGCCTGGCCGGTGCTGGCGGATGAGACGGCGGATTTTCTGCGCCGTCATTGGGCGCAGCCCATTGCGCCGCAAGGCCGGGCCCCTCAATCCTTCTCCGCGCTGGAGGCCTCGCTGGAACCGGCTGCCTGCGGAACGTGTCATCGGCGCCAATGGCTGGATTGGCAAACCAGCCTGCATGCGCATGCCGTGGGGCCCGGCCTGATGGGGCAGCTCGTGGATGTGCCTGATACCGATGTACCCGCGCTGCGTGATTGCACGCGCTGCCATGCGCCGTTGGCCGAGCAGGAAGCCGATCTCATCCAGCAATTGCGCGGACAGAAAAACCACGCGGCCTTGCACCAACAAGGGCTGGTGTGTGCGGCATGCCACGTGCGCCAGCATGTCCGTTATGGTCCGCCTCCGCCCAAGCCTGCACCTGTTGGCAAGCCTTCGGGACCACACAATGGCTTCGTGAGTGCACCGGCCTTCGAAGACGGGCGCTTTTGCGCCACCTGCCACCAGTTTGGCGCGGATGGCTATGCATTGAACGGCAAACCGCTGGAGAACACCTATGCCGAGTGGCTGGCCTCTCCTTATGCGCGGCAGGGAAAACAATGCCAGAGCTGCCATATGCCCGGGCGCCGCCATCTGTGGCGCGGGATCCATGATGCGGAAATGACGCGCCAAGGGGTGACGATAGAGCCGGTTCCGCCCGTCCTTCGTGACGGGCGCGTGTCGGCGCAATTGGCTTTGACCAACCGGGGTACGGGACACCATTTCCCGACCTATGTGACCCCTCGGGTGCGGATGCAAATCTACCAGGCCGCCGTTGACGGCACACCCCTTGCCGGGACGTTGCGGGAGCTGATCATTGCGCGTCAGGTGACGGCGGACTTGTCGGCGGAGCTGTCCGACACCCGTCTGGCACCCGATGCGCAGGCCGTGCTGGCGTATCGCATCGCGCGCCATGCAGCGGCATCCGAGGTCGTCATGCGGGTTCGGGTTGAACCGGATTATTTTTATAGCGGTTTATATCGCGCCCTGTTGCGTAGTGCACCGGACGGCGAAGGGCGCGCGTTGCTGCAAACGGCGCTCGAGCATTCGCTCCAATCCGTCTACGATCTTGAGCTGCTGCACTACCCTTTGCCAACACCCACGGCGCAGTAAGGCCGGTCCGGATCAAACGCGGTTCACCCCGGATTGCGGCCGGAGCTGCCGACGCATCGCCCAATCCTGAAAATAAGCTACTTTCACCCGTTTATTCCGCAGATGCCTGGATTCCCCTGCTGTTAAGTTGGGCGCATGCCGTTTTGGGCATTGACGCACAGCGAGGTAAAACATGCCTGCCCCCAACAAGATCCGCCTGGTATCTTCCCGCGATGAAGAGCAACAAGCCGAATCCGAAGCCATTTTCGAATCGCGCAGCCGGGTCGAGGCCGAGATCGATGCCCAACTCGCAGTTCAGGCACGCGCCCGCGCCGAGGCGCATGCGCGCGCCATTGCACAGGGCAAAGCCCGTGGGGAGAGCGAGATTGCCGCGCAGATCGAACTGCGCAATCGCGCCGAGGCGCAACTCGTCGAGGAAGTGCGTGCCCGGCTGGAGCAGGAACGTGCCTTGGCTTTGGCGGCACAGGAGAAGTTGGCAGCGGAGGCTGAGCTGGCCGAGGCGGTGCTGGCCAGGCAACACGCCGAGCAAGTGGCACAACAGGAGTTGGCGCAACGGCTGGTCGCCGAGCAGAAATTGATCGACGAGCAGCGCCGGCGGGCCGAAGCTGAACATGAGGCCGCGCTGGTGGCACAGGAGCGGGCTGACCGCGAGGCGACCCTGACCCGGGTGGCGGCGGAAAAACTGAAGCAGGAAAAGGAAGTCGTGGCGCGGGTCAACGCCAAGCTGGCAGCGGAACGATCGGCGCAGGAGGCGATGGTCGCGCGCGAGCGCAGCGAGTCACTCGCGCTGGCCGAAACGCAAGCCAGAATCGCCGCGGAGCTGGAGGGTGAGCGGGCTGCCGCGGAGCGCGCCGAAGCGGAGCGCACGTTGACGGAAAACATCGAATTGCGCGCGCGTATCGAAGCACAAGCCCAGGAAGAAGCGCTTGCGCGCAATGCCGCCGAATGCCGTGCGGCAGAAGTGGCACGGCAGGCGCTGGAACAGGAACAGGCAGCGCGAGTCGGTGCCGAGCACAAATTGCGGGCCGAGCAGGAGGCGCTGCAATCGTTGAGCGCAAGAGCCGCGATCGAGCAGCAGGCGGCGCAAGAGCGGGAACAGGCCAACCGCCTGTTGCGCAAGGCCGAAGAGGATGCGCGTGTCCTTCTGGTGGCGGAGCAGCAAGCGCAACGCGCGGCGGCTGCACGTGCCCAGGCGCAGCAGGAACTGGTCAGCCAGGCGCAGCAAAGGGCAGAGGCGGAAATGTTCGCCGCGCGCGCCGTCGAACAACAACTGGCTGCGGAGCAGGAAGCGATTGACGCCGCCCTCAAACAGCGCGAGATGGCCGAGCGCGCCAGCGAATTGGCGCGGCAAAAAGCGGAATCCGAACGGCAACTTTATCTGGCCGCACAGCAGCAGGCGGCGAACGACAAGCAGGAAGCGCAGTTGCTGCAGCAGAAACTGGAAGCCATCAACAGCCAGTTGGCCGCTGCGGAAAACACGATCCAGCTTGCCTTGTCCGCGTACCAGGCCGAACAGGACAGGGTGGATGCCGAACTGGCTGAACAGCAGGCAGCACAACAGCGGATCGCCGCCGAAGCAGAGGCGGCCGCCGCCGCCACCCAACGTGCCGCTCTGGAAACGGAAGCGGCAGAGGCCGCGCAACAGCGCGCCATTTCAGAACAACAGGCCATCGAGACGATCACCGCGCGCATGGAGGCGGAGCTGCAGGCGATCGAGACCAACAATCGCTGTCTTGAGCGCGAGGTGCGGGCACAGGAGATCGCGGCGGCAAAACTGGCGGAAGACAAAATCCTGCTGGAAAACCTGCGCGAAAAAGAGGCGCAGAACCTGCGTGCGCTGAATATGGCAAAGTTGAAAGCGGAGACCGAAGAACAAGCGTTGCGCGCGGAAGAAGAGGCATTGCGTGCCGATGCGCGGGCAGTGGTGGCTGCACGCCAGCGCATCGAGGCGGCGCAGGCGGCAGCGCAGGCATCGGCACGAACGGTCATCGAGGAGAATGCGGCGCTGCAAGCAGAAATTAACGTACTGGAAAAGTCCGTCCTGCAGCGTGAGATGAGAAAAAACACGAAATTAAGAAATGCGCTACAACAAACACAGGCCCAGCTCGAAACGGAAATGCTGCTGGGTAAATTGCGCCGCAGCATGCGTTTCAATCGCGGCGCACAGGGGGTTTTTGCGCTTTCGATGATTTTCGGGGCAGGGTTGTGGTTGTTGCAACCGACCGCTCCGACCAGGCCGGCACCGGCGGTTGATGCCACCCGGGTACTGCCTCCCAGAACTGCGGGCGGCAGCGTGGAGAGTTTCAGACTCTCGACTGAATTGAGCCAACCTCCAGTGCGCGTGACGGCGGAGGACTGATCTGCCGGGGAAACAAAAAGCGATGGCATCGCCATCGCTTTTTTGACCGCGCATTTATTTAACGGGCATGGCGATTCTGCCACCCAAGACGATAAAACTTGCCATGCCCGTTTCGCCCTGTCCAGCTTTCCCCCGCAAGCGGGAGAAAGGGCGAACGAATCGCCGTGCGAGTTTCAGGCTAATGCGTGACGCGTACCACGCCGGCGCTGTCGATCACGCGCACCTTGTCGCCCACGGCAAAGGTCTCGTCGTTGACCGATTTGGCTTGTACGACAGAGATATGGCGGCCATCCTCAAGCTGGATGGCGAATTCGATGCCATCCTCGCGCGTATAGCCTTCTTCCGCCGCCGCTCCCACCACGCCCCCGACGACGGCCCCGAGAACACCCGCGACGGCGCTGCCCTTGCCTCTGCCGACTGAACTGCCAGCTACGCCGCCGACTACGGCACCCGCACCGCCGCCGATGGGGGTTTTAGTGCCCTCGATACGGACTTCGTGCAAGCCTTCGATGATGCCGACGCGGTAGGTCTGGATCTGCCGCACCTGGTCGCGCGTATAGACGTCGCCGGATTTTCCGCTGGCGCAGGCGGCCAGCAAGGTGACGATGCCCAGGGCAAGAACGAGTCTGGAATTCATGGTGTTTGTCTCCTGTAAAAATTAAATCCGGCTATCAGATGGATGCCGCGCGATTTGGTTCACTCGGCTGCCAGCGTTTCAGCAGCAGGGCATTGCTGACCACCGAAACCGAGCTCATCGCCATCGCCGCGCCGGCGATCACCGGATTGAGCATGCCCAGCACCGCCAGCGGGATGCCCAGCACGTTATAGGCAAAGGCGAAGAACAGGTTCTGGCGAATCTTGCGCAGGGTGGCGCGCGACAGCGAGATGGCATCGGCCACCGCCATCAGATCGTTGTGCATCAGGGTGATGTCGGCGGCTTCCAGCGCGATGTCGCTGCCGCTTTTCATGGCGAAGCTGACCTCCGCCGCCGCCAGTGCCGGCGCGTCGTTGATGCCGTCGCCCACCATGCCGACGATTTCATGCTCACCCTTGAGCGACCGGATCAATGCGGCCTTGTCCTGCGGCAACACCTCTGCACGGAATTCGGCGATGCCGGCCTGGTTGGCGATGGCCTGTGCCGTGGCGTGATTGTCGCCGCTCAACATCACGACGCGGATGCCCATGCCGCGCAATTTGGAAACGGCCCGGCGGCTGCTTTCGCGCAGGCCGTCCGCAAGGGCGAAGGTGCCGAGTGCGGTACCGTTGCGCGCCACCACGATCAGCGACTTTCCCTGCTGTTGCAGGGCATGCAGTGCGCTGTCATTGAGAGTGACGCCATTTTGCGCGGCAAAGGCGGGCGAGCCGAGCAAACAATCGGTGCCGTCGAGGCGGGCGCTGACTCCCAGCCCTGCATATTCGTGCAGGTCACTGACCTCGACGGTTTGCGCCGTGCCGAGAGGGTCGAGCAGGGCGCGTGCCAGCGGGTGAGTGGAGTGTTGAGCCAGCGCGGCGGCGGTGTGGCGCAACGCGTCGCCGGCGATTCCAGGAGCGGCGAGCACATCGGTGACGCTGGGCTTGCCTGCGGTCAGGGTGCCGGTCTTGTCCAGCGCCAGCACCGTGAGGGCGTGGGCGCGCTCCAGCGCGGCGGCATCCTTGACCAGAATGCCGGCGTGCGCGGCGCGTCCGGTGGCGACCACCACCGCCGTCGGCGTCGCCAGGCCCAGCGCGCAGGGGCAGGCGATCACCAGCACCGACACCGCATTGATCAGCGCCCCGCTGAATTCGCCGCCGATCCACCACCAGCCGATGAAGGTGAGCGCGGCAACGGCCAGCACAGCCGGCACGAACACCGCCGAGATGCGGTCGGCCAGGCGCTGGATCGCGGCTTTCGAACCTTGTGCCTGTTCCACCAGACGGATGATGGCGGCGAGCTGGGTGCGCGAGCCGACCGCCAGCGCGCGGCAGCGCAACAAGCCTTGCTGATTGAGGGTGGCGGTATAGACCTTGTCGCCCGCCTGCTTCATCTGCGGCAGACTTTCGCCGGTGAGCATGGCTTCATCCACGCTGGAACTGCCTTCGAGCACAATGCCATCGACCGGCATGCTTTCACCGGGACGCACCACGAAGATTTCGTCCGGGCGCAGGGAGCCGGCCGAGACATCGAGCAATTTTCCGTCGCGTTCGGTGTGCGCCAACTTCGGTTGCAGATTGATCAGCGCTTCCAGCGCGGCGGAGGCCTTGCCCTTGGCATTCGCTTCCAGCAGTTTACCCATCAGCACCAGGGTGATGAGCGTCGCGCTGGCCTCGAAATAAACCGCCTGGTCGAGCCCGAGCAGCCACACGGCACAACTCATGAAATAGGCGGCGCTGGTGCCGAGCGCGACCAGCACATCCATGTTGCTGCTGCCGGATCGCAGCGCACTCCAGGCGCCGCGGTAAAACCGCGCACCGGCCCAGAACTGCACCGGCGTGGCGAGCAGCCATTGCAGCCACAGCGGCAACATGACGTGGATACCGGCGAACATCAGTAGCATCTCGACGATGAGCGGCAGGGTGAGCAGCACAGCGATGAAAAACTGCCGGCGCTCGCGGCGCAGCACGGCCTGGCGCGCGGCCTTCTCGGCGGCGAAGTCGCGCGCCGGGTGGGCATCGAAGCCGGTTTTGCGCACGGTCTCGATCAGGATGTCGAGATCGGTGGCGGCAGCATCGAACGTGATGCTCGCCTTTTCCGTGGCGATGTTCACCACGGCGGTGACGTGTGGCAATTGGTTGAGGGATTTCTCCAGGCGCGCAGAACAGGATGCGCAGTGCATCCCGGTGATCTGCAATTCGGCGTGTTGGGTTTGTGGGGTCATCGGGTGCGGAATTTAGCACTTTCCACGGGGGCACGTAACGCGGATGCCAATAGGGTATTTTGGTGCGCGGGCAAAAAAATGCCCGACCAGGTCGGGCAAAACAGGGAGAAACGAATTACTTTTTTTCCAGCGGGCAGGTGCTCAAGCCAAACAGGGCATAGGCCGGGCAGAACTTGAAGAGGCCGGTGAGCAGAGGCACGACGCCGATATAACCCCACACGCCGACCGTGCCGCTGGCGGCGAGACCGATCAGAACCAGACCTGCGATGATGCGCAACACGCGATCCGTACTGCCAACGTTGAATTTCATGGTGTGCTCCTTTGGGTAAATGGTTGTAACGGAGGCTGCATGGTAGAGGGGGTTGGCTGAACTGTCTGTGAGAAACATCACCGAGGTTCGCTTGAGTCGGTCCGGGATTCCTGTTTCAATCCACATCCGTTTTCAGGCAGGGGATTGCACTATGGCACAGGCAAGTATCGGCATCATCGGCGGCAGCGGCGTGTATGACATCGCGGGGTTGGAGAACAAACGCTGGCAGCGGGTCGAGTCCGCTTTTGGCGAGCCGTCGGACGAGTTGCTGCTGGGTGAACTGAACGGCATCAAGCTGGCCTTTTTGCCGCGCCACGGGCGCGGACACCGGATCCCGCCGTCGGAGATCAACTTTCGCGCCAATATCGATGCGCTCAAGCGCGCGGGGGTGAGCGATGTCATCTCGGTCAGCGCGGTCGGCTCGTTGCGCGAGGGGCTGCCGCCCGGCACCTTCGTCATTGTCGATCAGTTCATCGACCGTACCTTTGCACGCGAGAAATCCTTCTTTGGCACCGGTCTGGTGGCGCACGTGTCGATGGCGCATCCCGTCTGTCATCGACTGGGCGATCATCTGGAGGCGGCCGCCCGTTCCGCCGGCATCCCGGTGGTGCGCGGCGGCACCTATCTGGTGATGGAAGGGCCGCAATTTTCCAGTCTCGCCGAATCCGAACTGTATCGCGGCTGGGGATGTGACGTGATCGGCATGACCAATATGCCGGAGGCCAAGCTCGCGCGCGAAGCGGAGCTGTGTTACGCCACGGTTGGGATGGTCACCGACTACGACTGCTGGCATCCGAATCACGATGACGTCACGGTCGAGCAGATTATCGGCGTGTTGCTAAGCAATGCCGACAAGGCGCGCACTCTGGTGCAACAGGCGGTGCCGCGCCTTGGCCACGACGCCACTGCGGGTGCATGCGGCTGCCGCAGTGTGTTGCAGCATGCGCTGATCACCGCACCCGAAGCACGCGATCCGGCGCTGGTGGCCAGATTGCAGGCGGTGGCGGGGCGGGTGCTGAAATGAGCGACGAACAGGCGTTGCGTGCGGCGCTGCTCGATGTCTCGCGGCGCATGGTCGAGCTGGGATTGAATCGCGGCACGGCGGGCAATGCTTCGGTGCGTTGCAGGGAGGGGGTGCTGCTCACGCCCTCGGCGGTGCCCGTGGCGGAGATGAGCCCCGCGAGCATGGTGCGGATGACACTCGACGGCACGGTGCAGCAAGGCGGCAGGCCCTCCAGCGAATGGCGTTTCCACTGCGACATTTTCAAGGCGCGCCCGGAGATCGGCGCGGTGTTGCACATGCATTCGCCGTTCGCCACCACCCTGGCCTGTTTGCGCCGCGAGGTGCCCGCCGTGCATTACATGATCGCGCTGGCCGGAGGGGATTCCATCCGCTGCGCGCCCTACAGCGTGTTCGGCGAACAGCAATTGTCGGACGATGCGCTGGAGGCACTGCAGGGGCGCAAAGCCTGTCTGCTTGGCAACCACGGCATGATTGCGCTGGGGAGCGATCTCGACGAGGCGCTGGCGGTGGCGCAGGAGGTCGAGTTTCTGTGCGAGCTTTATTGGCGCACGCTGCAGGCGGGCGTGCCGCAGTTGCTGACCACGCAACAGATGCATGCCGTCAAACAGAAGTTTGTTGATTACAAAAAACGCGATTAGGAAACCAATATGCCGATCAAATCACGTGTCCGCACTGTCCCGCATTACCCGAAGCCAGGCATCCTGTTCCGCGACATCACCACGGTGCTGAAAGACCCGGTCGGCCTGCGCCTGACCGTGGACGAACTCGCGCGCCGCTACCGCGACATGAAAATCGACAAGATCGCGGGCATCGAATCGCGCGGTTTCATCCTGGCGGCCCCGCTGGCTTATGTGCTGGGCAAGGGTTTTGTTCCCATTCGCAAGAAAGGCAAGCTGCCGGCCGCCACCATCGGTCACGACTACGAACTTGAATACGGCAGCGACCGCATCGAGATCCACACCGATGCGATCGAAAAAGGCGAGCGGGTGTTGCTGGTGGACGATCTCATCGCCACCGGCGGCACCGCGCAGGCTGCCTGCATCCTGATCGAAAAAATGGGCGGCCAGATCGTCGAGTGCGCGTTCATGATCGACCTGCCCGACATCGGTGGGCGGGCGCGGTTGGAGCAGGGCGGACACACGGTGTTCGCCCTGTGCGAGTTCGAGGGCGATTGAGTCCGCCCCGACCGGGATGAAGCGGGAGTGCGCCGGCGCAGTGTAGAATGCGCGCCGTTCGCCGGCCTTCATTCATGTCCTCACCCGTCAACTACCACTGGCGCATCGCCGGTTTCTATTTTTTCTACTATGCCTTCGTGGGGATGTTCTCGCCCTACTGGAGCCTGTATCTGCATTCCCTGCAATTCGATGCCATCGATATCGCGATCCTGATGTCGCTGCACCCCGTGATGCGCATGGTCGCGCCCAATGTCTGGGGCTGGCTGGCGGACCGGTCGGGAAAAAGGCGCGAGGTGGTGGTGCTGGCGGCGGGTTTGAGCGCGCTGTTTTATCTCGGCGTATTTGCCACCACCCGTTTCTGGGGGCTGTTCAGTGTGTTGCTGCTGATGAGTTTCTTCTGGAGCGCCTCGATGCCGCTGGTGGAGGCGACCACCTTGAGCTGGCTGGGCAAAAACACCGCGCATTACGGGCGCCTGCGGTCCTGGGGCTCGATCGGGTTTATCGTGTCGGTGGTGGGGCTGGGTTACGCTTTCGATTACATCGCCATCGCCTGGTTGTTGTGGGCGGGTCTGGTGTGCGAAGTGGGCATTTTCATCTTTGCCCGCCAGATCCCGCCAACCGAGGTGCTGGCGCACCATACCGATCAACAGCCGATCAAACAAATCGTGTTGCAGCCGCGCGTGCTGGCTTTGTTTGGCGCATGCTTTCTGATGGCGGTGGCGCACGGACCGTATTACACCTTTTTCTCCATTTACCTGGTCGAACACGGCTACGCCAAGAGCATGGTGGGCGGACTGTGGGCGCTGGGCGTGATCTGCGAGATCGGAGTGTTTTTCCTGATGCCCGCGCTGGTACGGCGGTATGGCTTTGTGCGCATTTTGTACCTCAGTTTTGCGGCGGCGGTACTGCGATTTTTCCTGATTGGCTGGGCCGTGGACAGGGTGCTGCTGTTATTGTTGGCGCAAGTGCTGCATGCGCTGACGTTTGGCGCTTACCATGCCGCCTCGGTGGGGCTGGTGCACGAATTCTTTCGCGGGCGCCATCAGTCCAGGGGGCAGGCGCTGTTCGGCAGTCTGACCTACGGGGCGGGCGGGGTGCTGGGCGGTCTGGCGAGCGGCCCGATCTGGCAGCATTGGGGCGCTGCGGCGCTGTATTCGTTCAGTTCCGTCATGGCATTGCTCGGCCTGATGTTGCTGGTCTGGCGGCTGCGCGGCTCGATTCCGGGAGCGCAATGATAAAATCGGACACTTTCCAAACCGTGACGACACCATGAATCGAGTCTTCCTGTACGACACCACTTTGCGTGACGGCACGCAGCGCGAGGATATCTCCCTGTCGGTTGATGACAAACTGGTCATCGCCAAACGCCTGGCCGATTTTGGCTTCCATTACATCGAGGGTGGCTGGCCAGGTTCCAACCCCAAGGATGCGGAATTTTTCGCGCGCGCGGCCAAACTGGATTTGGGACAAGCCAGACTTGCCGCCTTTGGCCGCACGCGCCAGAAGAACAAACCGTGCGAGCAGGACGGCAATTTGCAGGCGCTGCTGGAGGCCGCCACCCCGGTGGTGACCCTGGTGGGAAAAAGCTCGGATTACCACGTCAAGGTCGTGCTCTCCGCCACGCCGGAAGAGAACCTCGCGATGATCCGCGACAGCGTGGCCTACCTGAAATCGAAGGGGCGCGAGGTGATGTTCGATGCCGAACATTTCTTCGACGGCTTCATCGCGAACAAAGACTATGCGCTGGCGACCTTGCGGGCGGCGGCGGAATCGGGTGCGGACTGGCTGGTGTTGTGCGAGACCAACGGCGGCAAGCTGCCGTGGGAAGTGGAGGAGATCGTGCGCGAGGTGAAGCGGCAGATCAGCACGCCGCTGGGGGCGCATTGCCACAACGACAGCGGCTGCGGGGTGGCGAATTCGCTGGCGGCGGTGCGCGGCGGTTGTACCCAGGTGCAGGGCACGATCAACGGGTACGGCGAGCGCGTCGGCAACGCCAACCTGACCACGGTCATCCCCAATCTGCAACTCAAGATGGGCAAGCTGGCGGTGACCCCGGCGCAGTTGCGCGAGCTGACCGCGCTGGCGCATTTTGTCGCGGAGATGGTCAACTTGAAGCACTACAACCACGCGCCTTACATCGGCCACAGCGCCTTTGCGCACAAAGGGGGCATCCATGTCGCGGCCATGCTCAAGGCGGCCGACACCTACCAGCACATCGACCCGGCCCTGGTGGGCAACGAGATGCGTTCGGTGGTGTCGGAACTGTCCGGGCGCGGCAACATCCAGTTCAGCGCGCAGGCGCTCGGGATCACGCTCAACAATGAAGACGCCCAGCGCGTGCTCAATCACATCAAGCATCTGGAACATGAGGGTTTCACCTTCGAGGCGGCGGAAGCCAGCATGGAGCTGATGCTGCATCGCCTGCGCCCCGGGTACACGCAACCGTTCGAGCTGATCGATTATGTGGTCATTACCGAGCGTCGGCAGAGCCGCGGCCTGCTGTCGGAAGCGACCGCCAAGGTGAAGGTGGGCGACGAAGTGAAGTTCATGGCGGCGGAAGGCAACGGCCCGGTCAACGCGCTGGCCGGCGCCCTGCGCAGCGCGCTGGCCGCCGCCTATCCCGTGCTGAAGGCCGTTCGCCTGATCGATTACAAGGTGCGCATCCTGGATAGCGCCAATGGAACCTCCGCGCAGGTGCGCGTGCTCATCACCTTCCAGGGCGGCGGCCATGTCTGGACCACGGTCGGCGCGAGCAGCAACATCATCGATGCCAGCTGGCACGCGCTTTCCGAAAGTCTGGAGTATGCCCTGGTGAAATTGGCCGATACCCCGGCCTTGACCGATTGAACTTTGTTATGGGCGCGATACGCTGTGGCATAATCGCCGGCCCGCGAAAGTATAAAAAATGAACGCACAAACACTTTACGACAAACTCTGGAACAGCCATCTGGTTCGCACCGAGCCGGATGGAACGTCATTGATCTATATTGACCGCCATCTGGTGCACGAAGTGACCAGTCCGCAAGCCTTTGAGGGCATGCGCCTGGCACTGCGCAAACCGTGGCGTACCGGTTCCATGCTGGCGGTGCCGGACCACAACGTGCCGACGACCAAACGCGGCGGCGGCATCGTCGATCCCATCTCGCGCCTGCAGGTTGAAACGCTGGATGCGAACTGCGCCGAACTAGGCATCACCGAATTCAAGATGAACGACATCCGCCAGGGCGTGGTGCATGTGATCGGCCCCGAACAGGGCGCGACCCTGCCCGGCATGACCGTGGTGTGCGGCGATTCCCACACCAGCACGCATGGCGCATTCGCGGCGCTGGCGCACGGCATCGGCACTTCCGAGGTCGAGCATGTGATGGCGACGCAATGTCTGGTGGCGAAAAAATCGAAGGCCATGCTGGTCAAGGTGGAAGGCAAGTTGGGGCACGGCGTGACTGCAAAAGACATCGCGCTGGCGATCATCGGCCGGATCGGCACGGCGGGCGGCACCGGCCATGCCATCGAATTCGGCGGCGACACGATTCGCGCCTTGAGCATGGAAGGCCGCATGACCCTGTGCAACATGGCGATCGAGGCGGGCGCGCGCGCCGGCATGGTGGCCTGCGACGACACCACCCTCTCCTACATCAAGGGGCGGCCGTTCGCGCCACAGGGCGAGAACTGGGACAAGGCCGTAACTTGCTGGCGCACGCTGCACAGTGATCCCGGGGCAAAATTCGATACCACGATCGAAGTGGATGCCACCCGGATCAAGCCGCAAGTGACCTGGGGCACTTCGCCGGAGATGGTGCTGCCCGTTGACGGGAGCGTGCCGGATCCCGCCACCTTCGGCGATGCCGTGAAGCGCGGCGACGTTGAGCGCGCGTTGCAGTACATGGGGCTGCAGGCGAACACGCCGATCACCGCGATCAAGATCGACAAGGTGTTCATCGGCTCCTGCACCAATGGTCGCATCGAAGACATGCGCGCGGCTGCAGCAGTCGCCAAGGGCAAAAAGGTCGCGGCAAACGTGAAGCTGGCGCTGGTCGTGCCGGGTTCGGGTTTGGTCAAGGCCCAAGCCGAGCAGGAAGGATTGGACAAAGTTTTCCTCGCGGCCGGTTTCGAGTGGCGCGACCCGGGGTGCTCGATGTGCCTGGCCATGAACGATGACCGGCTGGAACCTGGCGAGCGTTGTGCCTCCACTTCCAACCGCAACTTCGAGGGGCGGCAGGGACAAGGCGGCCGCACCCATCTGGTCAGTCCGGCCATGGCTGCGGCCGCGGCGATTGCCGGGCATTTCGTCGATGTGAGCAAATGGTGAAAGGTGCAGGCATGAAAAAAATTGTGATCGGTGTGGTGGTTCTGGTGGTGCTAGCCGGTTGTAATACGTTTAAGGGTTTGGGTGAGGATATCCAAAAAGGCGGGCAAGCGATCGAGAAAGCGGCCACCAAATAACCATGCAAAAATTTGAAAAATTCTCCGGTTTGGTGGCGCCGCTGGACAGAGCCAACGTGGATACCGACGCGATCATTCCCAAGCAATTCCTGAAATCGATCAAGCGTTCCGGCTTCGGTCCTTACCTGTTCGACGAGTGGCGCTATCTCGATCACGGCGAACCCGGGATGGATTGCCGCAACCGTCCATTGAACCAGGACTTCGTGCTGAATCAGCCGCGCTATCAGGGCGCCCAGATCCTGCTGGCGCGCGAGAATTTCGGCTGCGGTTCGTCGCGCGAACACGCGCCCTGGGCGCTGGCAGACTTCGGCTTCCGCGTCATCATCGCGCCCAGTTTTGCCGACATCTTTTTCAATAACTGTTTCAAGAACGGGTTGCTGCCGATCAAGCTGGGTGCGGAGAAAGTGGATGCGCTGTTCAAGGCGGTGGCGGCGAACAGCGGTTATACGTTAGACGTCGATCTGGAACAGCAAACGCTTACCGCAGCCAATGGCGTCAGCTATGCTTTCGAGGTGGACGGATTCCGCAAGCACTGCCTGCTGAACGGGCTGGATGACATCGGGCTGACGCTGCAGCATCAGGACGACATCCGGGCGTTCGAGGCAAAGCACCGTGCCGCGCAACCGTGGTTGTTTGCATAATTCAAAAAGGTAATCAAATGAAAATCGCAGTTTTGCCGGGTGACGGCATCGGGCCGGAGATTGTCGCGCAGGCGGCCAAAGTGTTGGAAGTGTTGCGCAGTGACGGTCTGAAAATCGAGTTGGAATACGCAACCATTGGCGGTGCAGGCTATGACGCCGCCGGTGATCCTTTTCCGCCGGCAACCGAAAAATTGTCCAAGGAAGCCGATGCGGTGCTGCTGGGTGCGGTGGGCGGCTATCAATACGACACCCTGCCGCGGCCAATGCGTCCGGAACAAGGATTGCTGCGGATTCGCAAGGGGCTCGGCCTGTTTGCCAACCTGCGCCCGGCGATGGTGTATCCGGAGCTGGTGAATGCTTCGACGCTGCGTGCCGATATTGTGTCCGGTCTGGATATTTTGATCGTGCGCGAGCTGACCGGCGATGTCTATTTCGGCCAGCCACGCGGCATCCGTACCTTGGAAAACGGCGAGCGCCAGGGTTTCGATACCATGCACTACAGTGAATCCGAAGTGCGCCGCGTGGCGCATGTCGGATACCAGATCGCAATGAAGCGCGGCAGGAAATTGTGTTCGGTGGACAAGGCCAATGTGCTGGACACCAGCATGTTCTGGCGCGAGATCGTGAGCGAGGTGGCCAAGGAATATCCACAGGTAGAGACCTCGCACATGTATGTCGATAACGCAGCGATGCAATTGGTGCGGGCGCCGAAACAGTTCGACGTGGTCCTCACTGGCAACCTCTTCGGCGACATTCTGTCGGATGAGGCGTCGATGCTCACCGGCTCCATCGGCATGCTGCCCTCGGCTTCGCTGGATTCCAACAACAAGGGGCTGTACGAGCCCTGTCACGGTTCCGCGCCCGATATCGCCGGCAAGGATATTGCCAATCCGTTGGCGACGATCCTGTCGGTGGCGATGATGATGCAGTACACCTTCAACCTCCCCGACGTCGCAAACCGCATCGAAGGCGCGGTGCACAAGGTATTGCAACAAGGCATTCGCACCGGTGACATTTATGAATCTGGCATGCGCAGGGTCGGTTGTGCGGCGATGGGCGATGCGGTCGTTGCTGCGCTTTAACTCACAAGGAAAGTCATGAAAGTCGGTTTGATCGGTTGGCGCGGCATGGTGGGCTCGGTGCTTATGCAGCGGATGCGTGAAGAACAGGATTTCGATTTATTCGAGCCGGTATTTTTTACCACGTCCAATGTTGGCGGCGCGGCGCCTGCCGAAGGCCGTGGCTTGCCGTTGCGGGATGCGCACAACCTCGACGCACTGAAGTCGATGGATGCGGTCATCTCCTGTCAGGGCGGGGATTACACCACCGCGATATTCCCCCGGCTGCGGGCTGCGGGATGGCAGGGCTACTGGATCGATGCGGCTTCCACATTGCGCATGGAAAAAGACGCGGTGATCATCCTCGACCCGGTCAATCTTGACCTCATCAAGAAATCATTGGCAAACGGCGGCAAGAATTTTATCGGCGGCAATTGCACCAACAGCATCCTGTTGATGGGCTTGGGCGGCCTGTTCCATGCGGGCCTGGTGGAGTGGGTTTCTTCCATGACCTATCAGGCGGCGAGCGGTGCGGGCGCGCAGAACATGCGCGAGTTGCTGGTGCAGATGGGCGTGGCATATGCTTCCGTGGCTGACTTGCTGGATGATCCAAAATCTCCCATTCTGGAAATCGATCGGCGTCTGTCGGAAAAACTGCGTTCGAGCGAGATGCCGACCGCCAATTTCGGGGCGCCTCTTGCGGGCAGCCTGATCCCCTGGATCGACAAGCAACTCGACAACGGCCAGTCAAAAGAGGAATGGAAGGGATGCGCCGAAGTCAACAAGATACTTGGCACGGCGCAAGTCATTCCGGTGGATGGTTTGTGCGTTCGCATCGGTGCGATGCGCTGCCACAGCCTGGCGCTGACCCTCAAGCTCAAACGCGATTTACCCTTGACGGAGATTGAGGCGTTGATCAAGGGTGCCAATCCATGGGTCAAGTTCGTGCCGAACCAGCGCGAGTTGACGGTGCGCGAACTCAATCCTGTTGCGGTTGCCGGCAAACTGGATATTGCCGTGGGCCGGGTGCGCAAGATGGAGATGGGCGCGGAATATGTCAGCGCTTTTGTTTGTGGCGACCAGTTGTTGTGGGGCGCGGCGGAACCACTGCGTCGCATGCTGCGTATTTTGCTGGACCAGTAGCTCTGGAAAATTGTGGTTGATTACCGCCATTTAGTGCCAAAACCTAGAGGGTGGATGAGCTTGCATCACTAACCCTCTGATGTTAGTCTGATTATTGTCAGGGAAAGAAAAAGGTGGCAGCGTGCTGAAAACAATCTTTAAGAAATCCGGACTCGTGGCTTGTTGGCTGCTTGCATGCAGTGTGGCCAATGCGACGGGACTGGGCGGGATTACCGTTACGTCCAATCTGGGGCAACCGTTGCGGGCGGAAATCGAACTGCTTTCAGTGGATAAGGCGGATCGGTCCAATATTTCGGCCAAGCTGGCGGCGCCGGAAATGTTCAAGAGGGCCGGAGTCGATTTTCCATATGAGCTGCCGCGTCTCAAGTTCGAAATCGTCGATCGCGAGACCGATCGGCCACGCATCAAAATCTCAACCCTCCAGCCCGTCAATGAGCCGTTTGTCACGCTGCTGGTAGAAGTGATGTGGTCGTCCGGCAAGTTGCTGCGTGAATACACTTTCCTGCTTGATCCGATCGGCTTCAACATGCCCGCGCAACCCGCTGCGGAAATTATTCCGGTGGCTCCCGCCGTTCCGGCAGTGGTTACTGCGGAACAATCGCCTCAATCCGAAATTCCTGTCGTGCCCAATGAGGCTGAAGCTGCGGCGGCATCTGCGCCTGCGGTGCCGGTGGCACTCGAATCCGAGGCTGTTGCCGCAGGCCCGGCAGAAGCGGTTGCGGGTCAGGCTGGCGCAGTGCCGGCGGACACATCGCCTGCCGAGCTGGGGGGGCAAGAAAACGGATTGAGCACGGAAGCGTCGCGACCTGTGGTGGAAACGCAAAACGCACCCATCGCTGTCGTGCGAGGTGATACTTTGAGCAAGATTGCGTTGAAAACCAAACCGGCAGAGGTGAGTCTGGAACGCATGCTGGTGGCGCTGTATCGTGCAAATACCGAGGCATTCAGCGGTAAAAACATGAATCGATTGCGGGCCGGAAAGATCATTCGTCTGCCGGATGCTGCCGAGATCGAGGCAATCGGACAACGCGAGGCCAAACAGGAATACCGTGCCCAAGTCAGGGAGTGGAACAGTTATCGCCAGCAATTGGCTGCCGCACGCGCGCAAGCCGTTGAGCAGGGCGCGGCGCAAGCCGCATCGGGCAAGGTTACCGCCGCCGTTGCCGAAACCGCCACTGCGCCAAAAGAACCCGCCAAAGAGATCCTGAAACTGTCCAAGGGACAGGCGCCGGGAGACACGGAAGTCGCCGGAAAGTCGAGCGTCCAGGCAGAAGATGCGATTGCCCGTGAGAAGGCTTTGCAGGATGCGCAAGAGCGCGCAGCGTTGCTGGAAAAAAACGTAAAAGATTTGCAGCGCTTGGATGCGCTGAAGCGGGAGCAGGCTCAATCGGCCGTACTTGAAGTGCCTGCTTCAGCATCTGCGGCAACGTCAGTGGTTAACCCGGCTCCCGCAGCGGTCAAGCCGGTCGCAAAACCGGCTGTTCCGGCACCGCTTCCGGTACCCGAGAAAAATGCGCCCTCCTTCCTGGATGAATTGCTGGAGGCCCCGATCATGTTGGGCGGAGGCGTTGTGATTTTGTTGCTGCTGTTGGTTGGTGGGGTGTGGCTCTCACGTCGGCGCACGCTGCGATCGACAAAAAACACCTTGGGAGAAGACGAGGGGAGCACGACCGGGCGAATCACCGTACCCGTGGCGCCCTCGCCAGAAACCGGTGACTTTACGCACGTTCTGGTTGAGCAAGATACGGCGGTAAAGTCGGACAGCGAGGACGTTGATCCGATTGCGGAAGCAGACCTGTTCCTGTCGTTCGGCCGTGATGTTCAGGCAGAGGAGGTGCTGAAAGACGCCCTTGCGGACAAACCGGGCGATTTGCCCATTACCCTCAAACTTCTTGCCATCTATGCCAATCGCAAGGATGCCGAGTCCTTTCTTGCCTACGCGCGCCAGGTCCAGGCTGACGGAGATGAATCCGCGTGGAATCAAGTGGCCGCAATGGGGCGCGCGCTGGAGCCGAATAACCCGCTGTACGGTGGGGACGGGGAATCGGTGTCCGAACCGCCTGCGGCGGCGCCGGCCGCAGAGGCTGCGGTGGATTTCGACCTCGGCTTTGGAGGGCAGTCGCAACCGACAGATTTCTTGGATACCGTGATCTCCGACCGTCCGCCGGCAACAGCGCAAGACAATCCTCCTGCGCCTGAGAACCGGGTTGAGAAGTCAAATGCAACACCGCAACAGGAATCTACGACGATCCTGTCCGCCGATGAACTGCGGGCGGCACACGGAATGGCTATGGATTTTGATGTTACCGGAACCCGGCCACCCGTGGCTGCAACAGACGAGGGGGCGCCGGTCGCGACAGACGATCTGATCTTTGATGTGACCGCGACGAATCCGGGCAGAGGAACGAGTGTGGCAGAGAGGGTGGATGCGGAAGTGCCACCACAGCATGTGGGTGATCTGCAGTTCGATGTGACGGCGAAGCCGGAAATCATGGCGATGGAAAAATCGAAGCAGCCTGCCTTGGATGAGCCGTTGGCATTCACGCTGGACATTCCTGATGATTCCAGCCAGGCCGCACCGGCGGAAACGGAAGCGCCGCTCGATATCGGTCTGGGTGATATCAGTCTGAATCTGGGCGGGATTGGCACCGGGGCGAAGGAAGGCGAAACCGGAAGCAAGGATGAGCGGTGGCAGGAAGTCGCCACCAAACTCGACCTGGCAAAAGCCTATCAGGAAATGGGCGATGCCGCGGGGGCACGCGAGATTCTGGACGAGGTCATGCGCGACGGCGACGAGCAACAGCGTGCAAATGCCCAAGCCATGCTCGCCCAACTTTGAGCCATGCGCCTGATCGCAACGGCAGCCGTCCGGCTGCCGTTTTCTTTTGAGTGAAGCGACGATGATGCCGCACCCGGCCGTACAGATTCTGCTCTGGCTGTCCCTGGCATTTCTGGCGCAACGCCAGCCGGCTCTGCACGTGGCAATTCTGTGTGTGCTGCTGCTGGTATTTGCCTTGCATCTCTGCCCGCGGCAATTGCGGCAATTGCTGCGCCGCACGCGCTGGATAATGTTTTCGCTGTTGCTGATCTATGCTTACTCGACGCCGGGGACGGCGCTGGTGGCAGCCTGGGGAGTCTATGCGCCAACCCTTGAGGGATTGACGGATGGCGCCCTGCAACTGGGGCGTTTGCTGGCCACGTTGTCGGGTTTGGCAATCCTGTTGGCGCTGCTGAAGCGCGAACAATTCATCAGCGGCATCTATGCGCTGGCGTATCCCGTGCGCTGGATCGGTATTTCGCGCGAACGTGCTGCCGTGCGTCTGGCCTTGACCTTGCATTATGCCGAACCGGCCATGGGCGACACGGCAGCGGACTGGCGCGGCACGATCCGCAATGCCTTGCGTCGCCCGAAAATGGCAGCGGGACAGATCGAGTTGCCGCGCCAGCCTTTGCGCAGGATCGATGCCATGCTGCTGGTGTTCAGTCTGGCGCTCATGGTTTGGGGGGGGCGATGAGGATCGCGCTGGGGGTGGAATACGACGGGCGCGCCTACAACGGCTGGCAGAGCCAGCCCGATGTGCCGAACGTGCAGGATGCGCTGGCCGCGACGTTGTCCAGGATCGGCAGCGAACCGGTCACGGTGCATGCGGCCGGCCGTACGGATACCGGGGTGCACGCGCTGGAGCAGGTCGTGCATTTCGACACGGCGATGGTGCGCCCGCTTTCTGCCTGGGTACGCGGGGTGAATGCCCTGTTGCCGAAGGATATTGCCGTGCTCTGGGCGCACCCGGTGACGGACGAATTCCATGCGCGCTTCTCGGCGCAGGCGCGCAGTTATCAGTATGTGCTGGTCAACCGTCCGCAACGCTGCGGTGTGCATCACGGCAAGGTGGGCTGGTTTCATGCACCGCTGGATGTGGCAAAGATGCGTCAGGCCGCGCAGTATTTGCTGGGCGAGCACGATTTCAGCGCCTTCCGCGCCGCCCAATGCCAGGCCAAATCCCCCGTCAAGCGTTTGCAGCAACTCGACATCCGGCAGCGGGGGGACACGCTTTTTTTCGAATTGACCGCCGACGCTTTTTTGCACCATATGGTGCGCAACATCGTCGGCTGTCTGGTTTATGTGGGCAAAGGAAAGTATCCGCCGCACTGGTTGCAGGGCGTGCTGGCGGAACGCGACCGCCGTCTTGCCGCGCCCACCTTCGCGCCGGACGGTTTGTATCTGAAACACATCCGCTATGAGGCCAAGTGGGGTTTGCCACAGCTGCAGTTTGATTAATGGGTAAAATGCCCGCATGGCCAAAAGCTTTCGAACACGGATAAAAATTTGCGGCATCACCCGTGCCGAGGATGTGCATGCGCTAGTTGCCGGCGGGGCAGACGCGCTTGGGCTGGTGTTTTATGAAGCCAGTCCGCGCCATATCACGATCCCCCAGGCTGCCCATCTTGCCCATGCGTTGTCGCCTTTCGTCAATACCGTGGGGCTGTTTGTCAATCCGCAGGCCGCGGAGGTCGAGACGGTATTGCGCTTCGTCGCCTTGGATACCCTGCAATTCCATGGTGATGAATCGCCCGAGTTCTGCGCGCAGTTCGGCAAACCCTATCTGAAAGCGATCCGGGTAACTGCAGAAACGGATTTGGTAGAATGCGCGGCCCGCTATGCCGCTGCGCAGGGTTTGCTGCTCGACGCCCATGTCGAGGGCGTGCGGGGTGGCAGCGGGGCGACGTTCGACTGGCGGCTGATCCCGCCCGACCTGCCGTTGCCGCTGATCCTGTCCGGCGGCCTGCATGCGGGCAATGTGGCAGAAGCGATCAAACAGGTGCGCCCCTACGCGGTGGATGTGTCCAGCGGCGTGGAGGCGGCAAAGGGAATCAAGGATGCGGTGAAGATCGCGGCATTCGTCAATGAGGTCAAACGAGCAGATGTACAACTATCCAGATAACAGCGGCCACTTCGGCCAGTTCGGCGGAACCTACATGGCCGAGACGCTGATTCCCGCGGTGGAGGAATTGACCGCGCAGTATTTGCGTTTTCGCGACGACCCGGAGTTCCAGGCCGAACTGGCGTACGAGCTGAAACATTACGTGGGCCGCCCCAGTCCGATTTATCACGCCAAACGTCTGTCCGAGCATCTGGGCGGCGCGCAGATCTATCTCAAGCGCGAAGACTTGAACCATACCGGCGCGCACAAGATCAACAGTGCCATGGGGCAGGCGTTGCTGGCGCGGCGCATGGGCAAGCGGCGCGTCATCGCCGAGACCGGGGCCGGCATGCACGGCGTGGCGACGGCCACCGTGGCCGCACGTTTCGGCATGGAGTGCATCGTGTACATGGGCGCGGAAGACATCCAGCGCCAGGCGCCGAACGTGTTTCGCATGAAGCTGCTGGGCGCGACCGTGGTGCCGGTCGAGAGCGGTTCCAAAACGCTCAAGGACGCCTGCAACGAGGCGATCCGCGACTGGGTCACCAACGTCGAGAACACGTTTTACATCTTTGGCACGGCGGCCGGCCCGCATCCCTATCCGATGATGGTGCGCGATTTCCAGAGCATCGTCGGCAAGGAAGCGAAAGTGCAGATGCCGGAGCTGATCGGCCGTCAGCCGGATGCGCTGATCGCCTGCGTCGGCGGCGGTTCGAATGCCATCGGCTTGTTCCATCCCTACATCGACGAGCAGGGCGTGCGGATCATCGGGGTGGAGGCCGGCGGTCACGGCATCGCCAGCGGCGCGCATGCGGCACCGCTCACGGCGAATGCGAAGGTGGGCGTACTGCACGGCAACAAGGTCTATCTGATGCAGGACGAGAACGGTCAGATTACCGAGACGCATTCCATTTCCGCGGGTCTGGATTATCCCGGCGTCGGCCCGGAGCATTGTCTGCTGAAGGAGATCGGACGCGCGCAATATGTCGCCATCAACGACGACGAGGCGCTGGCGGCGTTTGATGCGCTGTGCCGTTTCGAGGGCATCATCCCCGCGCTGGAATCCAGCCATGCGCTGGCGCATGCGCTCAAGATCGCACCGGCCATGGACAAAGACAAAGTGCTCCTGGTCAACCTGTCCGGGCGTGGCGACAAGGACATGAATACCGTGGCCGAGATCAAGGGCATCACGCTATGAGCCGCATCGATACAACTTTCGAGAAACTGAAGCAGCAGCAGCGCAAGGCGCTGATCCCTTTCATCACCGCAGGTGACCCGGAACAGGCACTCACCGTGCCGCTGATGCACGGGCTGGTGGCGGCGGGTGCAGACGTGCTCGAACTGGGGGTGCCCTTCTCCGATCCGATGGCGGATGGCCCGACCATCCAGCGCGCATCCGAGCGCGCGCTGAAGAACGGCATGTCGCTGCGCGGCGTGCTGGAGAGGGTGGCCGAATTCCGCAAACAGGATACAACCACGCCGGTGGTGCTGATGGGCTACGGGAATCCCATCGAAGCGATGGGCTGGGAAACGTTTGCAAAGCGTTGCGCCGAGGTCGGCGTGGACGGGGCACTGACCGTGGATTTTCCTCCGGAAGAAAGCCACGAGGCATTCGAGCATCTGCAGGCGCATGGCATCGCACCCATCTTCCTGCTGGCGCCGACCACCAAGGAAGCGCGCATCGCGCAGGTCGCCAAACTGGCGCGCGGTTATGTGTATTACGTCTCGCTCAAGGGCGTGACCGGTGCGGGCAACCTCGACCTGTCGGCCATCGAGGAAAAGATGCCGCAACTGCGCAAGCACATCAAACTGCCCATCGGTGTCGGCTTCGGCATTCGCGATGCGGCGACGGCCAGGGCCGTCTCGAAACTCTGCGACGGCGTGGTGGTCGGCAGCCGGATCGTTGAAGAGATCGAGCACTCGAGCCAACAAAAAGTAGTCGCCAATGTCATGCGGCTGGTGCAAGAATTGCGACAGGCAATCGATCAATAGACGCAACGCGCACGCGTTGCATAAGCACCAAACAACGAGAAACACTACACGGGAAGGGAGTGGAAATTATGGGCTGGTTTCAGAAATTATTGCCGCCGAAGATCAAGCGCCGGGAAGGCGAGGACAAGCGCAACGTGCCGGAAGGCCTGTGGTTCAAGTGTCCCGATTGTCAGGCGGTGCTGTACCACGCCGACCTTGAAAAGAACCTCAGCGTGTGTCCGAAATGCAACTATCACCACCGCATCACCGCGCGCACCCGTCTGGACTGCCTGCTTGATGGCGAGGGGCGTTTCGAGATCGGCGCGGAGATATTGCCGGTCGATACACTCAAGTTCAAGGACCAGAAAAAATATACCGAACGCCTGGTGGCTTCGAAAAAAAGTACCGGAGAAGACGATGCACTGATCGTGATGCAGGGCAGTATCCATGCATTGCCGGTGGTGGCGGCGGCGTTCGAATTCACGTTCATGGGCGGCTCGATGGGATCGGTGGTGGGGGAGCGTTTCGTGCGCGGCGTACAGGTTGCGCTCGAACAACAATGCCCGTTCATTTGCTTCTCCGCCAGCGGCGGCGCGCGCATGCAGGAAGGCCTGCTGTCGCTGATGCAGATGGCCAAGACCAGCGCCGCGCTGACGCAGTTGAGCGAAGCCAAGCTGCCGTTCATCTCCGTGCTCACCGACCCCACCATGGGCGGCGTCTCGGCGAGTTTTGCGTTCCTGGGCGACGTGAACATTGCCGAGCCCGGCGCCCTGATTGGATTTGCCGGGGCGCGCGTGATCCAGCAAACCGTGCGCGAGACCTTGCCGGAAGGTTTCCAGCGGGCCGAATTCCTGCTGGAGCATGGCGCCATTGACATGATCGTTGACCGCCGCCAGATGCGCGATCAGCTGGCCACACTCATCACGCTGCTGACCAAGCAGGATGCGGCCGTGAAGCTGGAGGCGGCTTAAGGCAGATGCTCTACTACGCGCTCAAGGTCGGAATTTCCGCGCTGGTTATCGTGGCGATTGCCGAAATCGCCAAGCGCAGTACCGGGTTTGCTGCACTGCTTGCCGCCTTGCCGCTCACCTCGCTGCTGGCATTCATCTGGATGCATTTTGACGGCGTGGCCCCTGCACAGATCGCCGAACTTTCGGGACAAATCTTCTGGCTGGTGTTGCCATCGCTGGTTTTGTTTCTGTTGCTGCCGCTGCTCCTCAGGCTGGGTTTCGGATTCTGGCTTGGTCTCGGGATTTCCGTTTCGGCCACTGTCGTTTGCTACTTGGTCATGTTGCCGGTATTGCGCAAGTTCGGGGTACAGTTGTAATCCCAGACTCACAGAAATGCCCAATACATTAGCCGGCTGGCTGACCTACCTCGAATCCCTGCACCCCAAAACCATCGCGCTCGGTCTGGAGCGCGTGGCACAGGTCAAGCAGCGGCTGAACCTCGATCCTGATTTCCCCCTCATCATCGTCGGCGGTACCAACGGCAAGGGCTCGGTGTGCGCGATGCTGGAAGCCATCCTGCATGCCGCCGGCTACAAGGTCGGCTGCTACACTTCGCCGCATCTGCTGCATTACAACGAACGCGTGCGCATCGCCAAGCGACAGGCGAGCGATGCGGAGTTGTGTGCTTCGTTCGCGGCGATCGAGCGGGCGCGTGTAGGTCGGGTTTCAACCCGACAAGGCGATGTCGGGATGAATCCCGACCTACAGATTCCGCTCACTTATTTCGAATTCGGCACGCTGGCGGCCATGCAGTGTTTCCTCTCCCACAAGGTGGATATCGCCATCCTCGAAGTCGGGCTGGGCGGCAGGCTGGATGCGGTGAACGTGTTCGATGCCGATGTCGCGGTGGTGACCGGCGTGGATATCGATCACGTGGATTATCTGGGCGACACGCGTGAGCAGATTGCTTTCGAGAAGGCGGGCATTTTTCGCCCAGGCAGAGTGGCGATCTGTGCTGATACGGATGTGCCACAGGCTTTGCGTGCGCATGCGAGCAACATCGGCGCGGAACTGTGGTGCCTCGGCAGTGAATTCGGTTTCAGGCCGCATCAGGGACAGTGGGACTACTTCGGCAAGGACGGGGGGCGCAGCGCCTTGCCGCTTCCGGCTCTGCGCGGTGCGTTCCAGTTGCACAACGCCAGTGCGGTGCTGGCCGCGCTGGATGTCTTGCAGGTCCGATTGCCGGTGAGCATGGCTGCGGTGCGGCGCGGGCTCACCGAAGTCGAGCTGGCGGGGCGCTTCCAGTTCGTGCCGGGCAGGCCGCAACTGATCCTCGATGTGGCGCACAACCCGCAGGCGGCGCGCGCGCTGGCGCAGAATCTGGCCAATCTGCCGCCGGCCAGGACTTTTGCGGTATTCGCCATGCTGAAAGACAAGGATATGGCGGGGGTGGTGCGTGCGCTGGATGCGCAGATCGATGTCTGGCTGGTTGCCGGGATCGATGCGCCGCGCGGTGCCACCTCGGACGAACTGGCGCGGGTAATGGCAGAAAGCGGCATACGCGGTGAGATCGTGGTGTGCGCCTCCTTGGCGGAAGCGCTGCAAGAGGCGAGCAATCGCGCGGGCGAAAATGATAGAATCGCCGCCCTCGGATCATTCTATACGGTAGCGGAAGTCATGCGTGTGCGCGGGGTGCGCGGTGCATGAGTTCCCCCGATTTCCAAGATGGCAAAACAGATCAGGACCGACGACGAATTTAACTTGCAACGCCAGGCCAGACGCCGTTTGATCGGGGCGATTGCCCTGATGCTTGCGGTGGTGATCTTCCTGCCGATGATTTTCGATGCCGACCCGGGCGCAACGGTGAAGCAGGATATCGAACTGCGCATCCCGGAAAAAGCGGCGCCGCTGCCGGCGGCGGAAAGTGCGCCGCAAAAAGTTGAAGCAACGGCGGCTGATGCCGTTCCCGCCCCCTTACCTGTAGTCGCGGTCGAACCCGTACCCGCGCCGGTCGTTGCTGAGATGCCGATGGCGCAGCCGGTGGAGAAACCGCTGCCGAAGCCGGAAGCAAAACCGGTCGTGAAGCAGGTGCCTGCCGCACCCGCCAAGCCGGCCAGCCAACGCGCCGGCTGGGTGGTTCAGGTCGGTGCGTATTCCAAGGCGGATGCGGCCAAACAAATGGCGGCGAACCTCAAGCAACGCGGTTATCCGGTTTACACCGAGCAAGTCGGCAGCATGGTGCGGGTGCGGGTCGGGAGCTATCCCGGCAAGGCGGCGGCGGACAAGGTGCGTGCCAAGCTTGAAGCCATCGGTTTGCATCCGAACGTGCTCAATCTGGAATAGGCATCCATGACGATTTTTGATATTGCGGTTGTCGCCATCCTGATCCTGTCGGCCTTGCTCGGCTGGTGGCGCGGATTCATGTATGAGCTTTTTTCGCTGCTCGGCTGGGTGGCCGCCTATGTCGTGGCGCGCACGTTCTCGGCGCAGGTGACCCCGTATATTCCGCAGGCAATCGGTGCGGACAGCCTCCGTTCGGCGACCGCTTTTGCGCTGGTGTTCATCGTGGTGCTGATCGTGGGGGCGGTGTTTGCCTGGTTCCTGTCGAAACTGGCAAAATTTGCCGGACTGGGCGGAATGGACGGCAAGTTCGGCGCAATGTTCGGGGCGATGCGCGGCATCCTGGTGGTGCTTGCGCTGGTATGGCTGGCGGGGCTGACCCAAATACCCCAGCAAGCCTGGTGGAAGAATGCCTGGACCAGCAAACCGTTGCAACAGGCGGCGCTGTACGCCAAAGATTTCGTGCCGGAAAATGTGGCGCCGAAATAGTCCGATCAACGATACGAAATAACGGGAACGACCATGTGCGGGATTCTTGGGGTGGTGGCGAATACACCGGTGAACCAGTTGTTGTATGACGGTTTGCAGGTGTTGCAGCATCGGGGGCAGGATGCTGCGGGCATCGCCACGCTGGAGGGGCGGACTTTCAATCTGCACAAGGGAAACGGCTTGGTGCGAGACGTGTTCCGTACCCGCAACATGCGCGCGCTCAAGGGCAATGCCGGTATCGCGCATGTGCGCTATCCGACCGCAGGTTCGGCGGTCGATCACAATGAGGCGCAACCGTTTTACGTCAATTCGCCGTTCGGCATCGTGCTCGGGCACAACGGCAATCTCACCAACACGGATGAGTTGCGGCGCGCCATGTACCAGCAGGACTTGCGCCACATCAACACCGGTTCTGATTCCGAAGTGCTGCTGAACGTGCTGGCGCACGAACTGCAGGAAAAGGCCACCGGCTTCAAGCTCGACCCGCAGAAGATATTCGCCGCCGTGTCCGGCGTGCATCGCCGTTGCCAGGGCGCCTATGCGGTGGTGGCGATGATTGCGGGCTATGGCCTGCTCGCCTTCCGCGATCCGCACGGTATCCGTCCGCTGGTGGTCGGCCGCAATCCGGCGGCCGACGGGGTCGAGTATCTGGTCGCATCCGAATCGGTGGCGCTGGATACGCTGGGTTTCAAGTTCCTGCGCGACATCGCGCCGGGAGAAGCGGTGTTCATCGACCTTGAGGCAAATTTCCACAGCCAGCAATGCGCCGAGCATCCCCGCCTCAATCCCTGCATCTTCGAATACGTCTATTTCGCCCGGCCGGACTCGGTGATGGATGGAATCTCGGTCTATGCCACGCGCTTGTTCATGGGCGAGTATCTGGCGGAAAAGATCCGTCGCGAATGGCCGGATCACGATATCGACGTGGTGATCCCGATTCCGGATTCCAGCCGCCCGAGCGCGTTGCAACTGGCCAACCATCTGGGAATTCCTTTCCGCGAAGGTTTCGTCAAGAACCGCTATATCGGACGGACTTTCATCATGCCGGGGCAGACGATGCGCAAGAAATCCGTGCGCCAGAAACTGAATGCCATCGGCATCGAATTCAAGGACAAGAACGTGCTGCTGGTGGACGACTCCATCGTGCGCGGCACCACCAGCCGCGAGATCGTGCAGATGGCGCGCGATGCCGGCGCGCGCAAGGTCTTTTTCGCTTCCGCCGCGCCGCCGGTGAAATTCCCCAATGTGTACGGCATCGACATGCCGACGCGGCAGGAACTGATCGCGACCGGCCGCAGCGACGAGCAGATCGGCCAGGAAATCGGCGCCGATCGCCTGATCTATCAGGATCTGGACGATCTCAAGGCGGCCGTGAGCAAAGCGAATCCCGACGTAACCGTTTTTGACGCATCCTGTTTCGACGGCTGTTACATCACCGGCGACATCACCGCGGAGTATCTGGATCACGTCGAGGCCGCGCGCAACGGCCATGGCAAGGAAGCGACAACGGACGACGAGCAGATGGAACTGGATCTGGTGATGAGCGCGTCGTCGATGTGAGTTGACGGTTTGCGGCGGGAAGTGCTACTTTTCGCCTGCGCCGATTTGAGGAACAGCTTGCGGGCGCATTACAAATACAGCTAAAGCGGGGAGAACCCGGTTTGGCGCCAAGCTTTCCGGGTTTTTTGTTGCGCGCGCGATCTGCCGCGCGGGAGGTGATGATGTCTGATTCCGAATACCAGCTTGAAACTTTGGCCGTCAGGGCGGGGCGCGTGCAAACCCCTTTCATGGAACATGGTGAGGCGATGTTCCTGACTTCGAGTTTCACTTTTGACAACGCCGCACAGGCGGCCCGGCGCTTCATCGGTGAAGAGCCGGGCAACATCTACGCGCGCTTCACCAATCCCACGACCAGCATGTTCGAGGAACGGTTGGCCGCGCTGGAAGGGGCGGAGCAGTGCGTGGCGACCTCAAGCGGCATGTCTGCCATCCTGTCCTGTTGCATGGGCTTGCTGAAGGCAGGTGATCACATCGTCGCCTCGCGCAGCCTGTTCGGTTCGACCATCAACCTGTTCAACAACTACTTCAAGAAGTTCGGTGTGGAGACGAGTTACGTCTCGGCAACCGATGTCGCAGAATGGCAGGCGGCGGTGCGGCCGAACACGAAACTGTTTTTCCTGGAGACGCCGTCCAATCCGCTGACCGAGATCTCCGACATTGCCGCCATCGCGGCGGTGGCCAAGAAATGCGGCGCGCTGCTGGCGGTGGACAACTGTTTCTGCACGCCCATCCTGCAACGCCCGCTGGAGCTGGGCGCGGACATCGTCATCCATTCCGCCACCAAATACATCGACGGACAGGGGCGCGTGCTGGGCGGCGCGGTGCTGGGCAGCAAGAAACTGATGGAGCCGGTGTACGGCTTTCTGCGCACCGCCGGGCCGACCATGAGCGCGTTCAACGCCTGGGTGTTCCTGAAGGGGCTGGAGACGCTCAAGCTGCGCATGGACGCGCACAGCGCCAATGCCTTGCAACTCGCGCAATGGCTGGAGCAACAGCCGAACGTGGCGCGCGTGTTCTATCCCGGCTTGCCGTCGCATCCGCAACATCAGCTTGCGATGAAGCAGCAGAAGACCGGTGGCGGCATCGTGGCGTTCGAGGTGAAGGGCGGCAAGGAAGCGGCGTGGCGGGTGATCGATAACACCAAACTGTTGTCCATCACCGCTAACCTCGGAGACACCAAGACCACCATCACCCATCCGGCGACCACCACCCATGCGCGCATCTCGCCGGAAGCGCGCGCGGCGGCCGGCATCACCGACGGCTTGATCCGCATCGCGGTCGGGCTGGAGGCGGTGGTGGACATTCAGAACGATCTGGCGCGCGGCCTTTAGTGGGCGCAAAAAACAAGACAATAATTTAGGCGCTGCTATCTGAGATAGAGCGGCGACGCCTCAAACAAAGCTCTGGATTTTGCGCTTCATCTTGGGAGGGTTTTCTGCGCAACAAGATTCGTGCGATACAAGGCAAGGCCGCGAAAGCAAATATCGGCCTGCATTTTTCTGCCGATTGCGACGATGCCGATACGACGCAGTTGCCGCGTATTGAGCGCAAGCTGAATCCGGTGCGGAACGAAAGCCGTGAAGGGGATGCGCAGTGTTTGCCAATGCGCACCAGCGGTAAAGCTGTGGCGGTAGGACTGCCAAACCCTTTGCGTATCGGCAGTCCGTAGATGCAGGTTGTAGCGGTCATTGTTTCCGCACACCTCGATTTCGATGCCATCAAAACCGCTGGCATCCAGCAATCCATCCGTCCCCAGATCAAGGCTGGCTTGCACAAAGCCGCCGTTGTTCTCCAGGCGTACTTCACCGCTTAAACGCAGGCACGGCTTGCCGTCAACCATCGTGGCGTGCAATGCCGCTTGCGATATTCCGCCCATGACGGTATCCGTCACCGCTCGCCACGGCTTGCCCTGGTTCGCGAACGCATCATCGCGCTCCCGGTTGTCGAGGCTGAAAGTTGATGTCTCGGGCATGGGGTGCGCCTAGCTTTTGAACCAGGACAACAAAGACTTTGGCTTGTCTTCTGCGCGATTTGAATTGGCGAGGGTGTGTGCCACTTCATGCAAAAACGCATTCGCTTGGGCCGCGTTGAAATCATAGGGTTGGAACAGGCCATTTTCGCTGTAGCGCAAGACCATTTCGTTGTTGTTGCCGTTGAACGCGACATAATCCATGGACCAGGTCGGGAACAGGCGCGCACTGATTTCGCTATAGTCGATCAGCACGCACTTGGAATGGCGCGGGTCACTGCTGATGCGCAAGTAAGTCTGGTTCACATCGCGCCGTTCACCTTCCAGGCATTGGAAGAAATAGCGGTCCGAGTACATCAACATGCCGGTGACGAATTTGCTCTTGTTGTTGATTTTGGATTTTTCCAAAATCTGTTTAAGGTCTGCTTCAGACACGTCATTTTTGGAATAACTGATGTAGATCAAGCGAACGAGCATGGCAATTCCTTTCTTGAGTTGGTTAGAGTGTACGGGGGGTTTTTTGCAGGCTGGCAGGCATCGTCAGGGTTTGCATGTCCCATTTTTCCAGCAGCAGAATCTCATGCAAACACGCTTCGAGTACCGCATGCGCGCGTTCTGCATCGGATGCGATGCGCTGATGGACCGCGACATCGGTGTCGGTTTGATTGAGGCAAGCTTGTTGGTAAGCGAAAAGGTCGCGCAGACCGATGATGTGTTTTGCCACTTGTGCCGGGCAGGCACATTGATAGATCAATGACTGATCCAGGATGTGACTGAGTTGGGCATCTGAAAATTGTGTGTTCAAGGTAGCTCCTTTTTTTTCGGATGAATGTGGGCACAGGCGACAGGTGTCTTGAAACCGCGCACGGAAATGGTTTCGGCGACAGGGGCGGCTAAAAAATCAAAGCGTGCACGGTTCGCCACCTCTTGGGTTGCCAGGATTTCCCGGCCTTGCGCGAGGGCGCACAGGCGCGCAGCCAGATGCACATGGGCGCCAACCACATCGAAATGCACATGCTCATACGTGCCCAGGAGTCCGGTCAGAATCAGGCCGTCGCTGATGCCGATGCCAACTTCAACTTCGTCAATGCGGGGCAGGGCCTGTATCGCATGTGCACACTTCAATGCCAAATGGCAGCGTGCCGCGCCTTCGAACACCGCCAGCAACCCATCTCCGGTTGTTTTCACCACCATGCCGTCATGCATACGGATGAGCCGGGCTTGTTCTCCGAGGGTGCGATTCAGCCGCGCAAAATAGTCTTGGGCCGAGCTTTGTTCGATATGGCGTGACGAATTGCGGATGTCGGTGAACATGACCGTCATGTCAAACAGCTCGGCCCGGCCCGGTTCGGGTTGCTTGAAGATACGGCGCAGCCCGCCGGTGGGGAAGAAGCGCAGCAGGTCCAGGTGCTCCGCATTGAGCTGGCGCGAATCACGCTGTCTGTGCAGTTCCTCTTCAATATGTTTGGCAAGCGCATCCGGATCGATAGGTTTTTCAATCAGCGCATCCACTTTCCCGCTTTGCCGCAAGGGTTCGAACGCCTTTTTCTGTACGCCGGGACTGACGATGACGATCAGATGCAGCGAGGGCCGTTCCTGCTTCAAGCGGTCCAGGAGCGCAGAAGGTGGCGCGTTCGTCGTGTGATGATTCAGCAGCACAATCCCCGTCGCGCTTGGGAGTGGTGCGGTTGCCAGCGAATCCAGGGTCTCGTGGGCATGTAAAGTACAGCCCGCGATCCGGGCGATGCGCTCAACCAGCAAGGAGCGCGTGTAGACACCGCTATCCGCGATAAGAATGCCGATATTCTGCGGCAACGGCGTGTTTGGCATGGCGGCAGACGGTTTCATGGGCCATTCACCGCTTTGCACAAAGGTGTTCTCGCGGTAAGGATCGGGGTTTGTGTCGTGGTCAGCAGGCTGCATGTGTCGTAGCCATTGGATTGCAGACGGTTCGCGATTGCAGTCAGGTCTTGTGCGCTGATTTGCGGGGTTCTGGCCAGCACCCATGCGTATTCTCGACCGGGGTGGCCGACCACGGCATAGCGATAATCAGGTGCAAGATCGATGATCCAGTAATCGCCGCCGAATAGATAACGCCATCCAAACAGATTGACAAAGGTCACTTCCAGCTTGGCATTGCTTTGGGTATCCACGATGCGTGCCTGGCCTTGTGCCTCGGAAATCTCGCCGGATGCCGTGGCGCAACGGTTGATGACCGAGAGTGCACCGTGCTTGAGCGCATATTCAGCCGTGACATCGCGCACGCACTGGCGTTGAAAGTACTGGGGAATGCTGGCGATCTCGTACCACTTGCCGACGTAGCGATCCAGATCGACCTGCGCAACCGTGGCCGGCGGCTGGGCCAGTGCCAGGGCGGGCAATAGCCAAAACAGGCCAAAACACCACTTGCCTTTACGCATCGCCGCTTCCTTCATCAAGGCTGATGGGCGATACGGATGCGGTGCGCCACTTTGCCAGCGCATCGCGCAGGTCGGACAGTGGCCCCATCAGCATCACTCCCTCAATGGCAGGTGGCTGTTTTAACACGCCTGATCCGCCCGCCCACAAAGCGATGGGGGCGGGAAGCGCTGCGCGCGCCTGCTGCAGGCCGGTTTTAACCTGGGCGGCGGAAACCGCTTCAGTGAAAGAAAGCACCACGATATCGGAACGATGTGCGCTCGCGGCTGAAACGATTTCCCGGATGGGGGTCTGCACGCCCAAATTCACACAACCCGCGCCGTAAAGACTTAAGGTGGCTTCGGCCATCATCAGGCCCAGCGCATGTTCTTCGCCGGGAAGGGTGGTGAGGAGCACGCGCGGTGACGCATCGGGATCGCGCAGTGTCGAGATGGCGTTGCGTAACACATGGGTGATCTGCTCGCTATACAGATGTTCTTCAAAGATGCGGATCTCGCCGCGCATCCAGGATTCCCCGACCAATTGGTTGAGCGGATCGATTGTCTTGGACAAAAAATCATCAAGTCCTTGTTGCAGCAACGTGCGGTTCAACGCGGTGCGCAGCGCGGGGCCCTGGTGGGCTTTGACGAGTTCTATCAAGTGAACGATGTGGGCGGGCTGATCCGCCCTGTCTGGCTTCGATTCGGCAAGGAGCGCATCCAACTCGCTGGCAGCCAGCCCGACCACCTTGGAAGGGCGCAAGCCATTGCCTAGCAAACGTTTTATTAACCTTAGCTGCTCGACTTGAGCATGCGGATAGAGGCGTTCGTCGCGTTCGGCGCGAACAGGAACGGGAAATCCGTAGCGTTTTTCCCACACCCGAAGGGTGTCTTTGCCGATGCCGGTTTCGCGCTCTACGCTGGCAATGTCGAAAAACTGATCAGTCGTTTTCATTATCTGTCCTAGACAAGTTTGACAATTAAAGCATAATTGCTCTATTCTCGCACCATAAAATTTAATTTGTCTAGGACATTGTGATGGTAGATCGCACTTCAAGCCTGCAAATCGCCGTTATTGGCTCGGGTATTTCCGGCCTGGCGGCGGCCTACCGTCTAGGACAGGCGGGTCATGCCGTGACCCTGTTTGAGGCGGAAAGCTACTTTGGCGGGCATACGCATACCTTCGATGTGAGCTTGGAAGGGTTGCGCTATGGCGTGGATACCGGCTTTCTGGTTTTCAACCACAAGACCTATCCCAACCTGGTCCAGTTGTTCCAGGAATTGAATGTTGACACTGTGGCGACGGAGATGTCGTTCTCGGTCAAGTTGCCTTTGGCCGGGAGAACGCTGGAATGGTCGGGCGGCAACCTGGATACCGTGTTCGCGCAGCGTCGCAATCTGTTCAACCCGCGCTTCATCCGCATGCTGCGAGACATTCTGCGCTTCAATAAAGCGGCCACGCTGCTGGCGTTGAATCCCCGGCATAAAGATCATGCGCAGTCGTTGGGCGATTACTTGAGCACACATCACTACAGTGCCGAGTTTCGTGACTGGTATCTGCTGCCGATGGCAGGTTGCATCTGGTCATGCCCAACCCGGCAGATGCTGGCTTTCCCGCTATTGACTTTTGTACGCTTTTGCCACAACCACGGCCTGTTGCAGGTGAATGACCGGCCGCAGTGGCATACGGTGAAGGGCGGGGCTCGACACTATGTGGACAAGATGCTCGCCGCCATCCCGGACAAGCGCTTGAACTGTCGCGTGCAGGGCGTGACACGCATCAATCAATTGGTGAAACGTCAAGTCTTGGTGGAAAGCGATGCCGGCAAAGAATGTTTCGACCACGTGGTGATGGCAGGACATAGCGATCAATCGCTGAATCTGTTGAAAGATACTTCGGAAGAAGAGCGTGGCCTGTTGTCTGCTATCGGCTATCAACCCAATCTGGCGGTGCTCCATACCGACGCCAGCTGCTTGCCCGAGAACCCCAAGACCTGGTCGGCCTGGAACTACCAGAGCAGAGGGGGCGCGGAGCCGCAAGTGTGCGTGCATTACCTCATCAACAAGTTGCAGCCGTTGCCGTTCAAAGAATCCGTCATTGTCTCGTTGAATCCGATCGATCCACCCGATCCTTCCAAGGTGATCTCAAGTTTTGACTATGCGCATCCGGTTTTCGATGCGGCCGCGATTGCCGCGCAAGACAGGCTGCATGAGATTCAAGGCGAGCGCAACACCTGGTTCGCCGGCGCGTGGACGGGCTATGGTTTCCATGAAGATGGATTGAAATCCGGCCTGGCCGTGGCGCGCGCCATTGCGGCATTGGGAGCATGCCATGTCTAGCGCGCAACTGTGCTTCGGCAACGTCCACCATACCCGCTTGAGCCCCGTGCGCAACCGCTTCAACTACGGCGTTTATTTTTTGCGCCTGCCGTTGCGCGAGCTGGAAGCCCGTCCGGCCCAGTCGAAACTGTTTTCGCGCAACCGCTTCAATCTGCTGTCGCATTACGACAAAGATCACGGCGACGGCGAGCAACCCTTGTTGGCCTGGATAGAAGGCGTGCTCAAGGCACAAGGTATCCACGATGCCGATGGCGAAGTGTGGTTGCAGACATTCCCGCGCGTGCTGGGCTATGTGTTCAATCCCGTGTCGTTCTGGTTTTGCCATCGCCGCGACGGCGAACTGCGCGCCATTCTGTGCGAAGTCAGCAACACCTTCGGCGAGCGCCATTGCTACTTGCTGGATGAGGGCGGGCCGATCGCCAATGCGACCGAATTGAGTGCGAAAAAAATCTTTCATGTATCCCCCTTCTGCGCGGTGGAAGGTCGCTATCGCTTCCAGTTCATCAAAAATCAGCGTGCCGCGCATGAGGACACTTTGGCACGCATCGACTATCACACCGCTGCGGGCGCCTTGCTGCTCACCAATATCAGCGGCAGTTCACGGCCTTTGACGGATGCCAACATCGTGCGGGCGCTGCTGCGTTACCCCTTGATGACCTTCATGGTTATCGCCCGCATCCATTGGCAGGCACTGAAACTGTGGATCAAACGTGTGCCTTTCTATCGCAAACCCGCGCCCCCCATTGAGGAGTTGAGCAAATGAACACGCAAACCCTGACTGCCAACCTGCCGGCTTCCCAACGGGCCTCGCACGCCCTCAATACGCAGGGCTATCCATCTCGCGCCTGCTTCATTCTGAAGCTGCTGGACCAACTCAAACACGGCGCCTTGCATCTCCAATTGCCGGATGGACAGTCGGCGCATTTTGGCGATGACTCCTATCCCGTCACCTTGCATCTGCGCGATTGGTCGCTGTTCGATGCGGTGATGAAGTACGGCGACATCGGCTTTGCCGAGACCTATCTTGCCAACGGCTGGACGACGGACAATCTGACGGGATTGATCGAGCTGTTCATCAAGAATCGGGAACAAATCGAAACCCTCATCTATGGCAAATGGTGGGGCAACCTGCTGTACCGGCTCCGTCATCTCTTCCATCGCAACAGCCGCAGTGGCAGCCGCAAGAATATCCATGCCCACTATGACATCGGCAACGATTTCTATCGGCTGTGGCTGGATCCGTCGATGACCTATTCCAGCGCCCTGTTCGATCACGGCAATACGGACGATCTGCAGGCCGGACAACTCGCCAAGTATCGCCGCATCGTGCAACAACTGCGCTTGCAACGGGGCGACAGGGTGTTGGAGATCGGATGCGGCTGGGGTGGCTTTGCCGAAGTGGCGGCGCAAGAGGCTGGCGTGCGTATCACCGGATTGACGCTGTCCACCGAGCAGCTGGCCTACGCGCAACGACGCATGGACGCGGCGGGATTGTCCAACCAGACCGAGCTCAAACTGCTGGACTACCGCGATTGCCACGGGAAATACGATGCCATCGCCTCCATTGAAATGTTCGAGGCGGTGGGCGAAGCCTACTGGCCAAACTATTTCGAGTGTGTCGCGCGCAATTTGAAACTGGGCGGCCGCGCCTGCATCCAGACCATCGTCATCGCCGACGCGCTGTTTGAGCGCTACCGCAGCAGCACCGATTTCATCCAGCAATACATCTTTCCGGGGGGCATGTTGCCGTCACCCGGGGTGTTCCGGGAACAGGCGGCGCGGCAAGGATTGCGGGTGGTGGATGAGTTTGCCTTTGGCCTGGATTACGCGCGCACCCTGGCGGAATGGCGCACCGCATTCTACAAACAGTTGCCGGAAGTACGTGCACAAGGTTTCGATGAACGCTTCGTGCTGACCTGGGAATTCTATTTGTGTTACTGCGAAGCCGCCTTCCGCGCGGGCAGCACCAATGTCATGCATTTCACGCTGGAAAAAGCATGAGAGCGCTTGCCATCGCGGTCGCCTTGTTGATGCTGTGCATCGGTTCGGCGCGCGCGGACGGCTTGAATGTAAAGGATGAACTTGCTCAAGCGCATCTGGCCGGTCAGGGAAGCTATCGCTGGTTCGGCATCAAGCTGTATGAGGCTTACCTGTGGCGGGAGCAAGACGTTGCGGCGGAGGCGTTGCTGGATGGAAGCTTTGTGCTGGAACTGGTGTATGCGCGGGCGCTGCAAGGTGAAAAGATCGCCGCATCCAGCATCGACGAGATCCGAAAACTCAATTTGGGATCGCCCGCGCAGCACGGCGCCTGGTTGAGCCTGATGCGGCAGGTATTTCCAGATGTGCAGGCTGGCACCCGTTTGAGCGGCGTGTATCAGGCAGGGCAGGGCGTGCGCTTCTACCGTGATGGCGTGTTGCTCAAAGCGATCAACGATGCTGATTTTGCGCGCGCGTTCTTTTCGATCTGGCTGGATGAGCGAACCAGCGCGCCGCGCTTGCGCAGGCAATTGTTGGGGCAGGCTTCATGATTGCCTTGAGCCGAAGCGCATTGTGGCACTACGGCGTGTTCGGCCTGCCGCTCGCTTTGGTGGCTTTGCCCATCTATGTCTATGTGCCGCAGTACTACGCGAGTCAGACCGGTCTTTCGCTGGCGATGATCGGCGCGATTCTGCTCGTTGCACGGGTGCTGGATGCCTTTATTGATCCGCTCATCGGGGTGTGGTTGGATAGCCGGAAACGTGACTACGCACACGGCATTCTGCTGGCGCTGCCCTTGCTCGCGCTGGGGTTCATCGCCTTGTTCCACCCGCCGGCGCTGTTCGGTCTGCGGGCGATGACCTGGTTTCTTGCCAGCCTTATCGTGGTCTATCTGGGCTTTAGCCTGGCCAGTATCGCCTACCAAAGCTGGGGTGCCGCACTGACCCAGGCGCGCGAACAACGAACTTCACTCACCGCAGTGCGCGAGGTCTGCGCCTTGCTCGGCGTCATCATCGCGGCCGCTTTGCCTACGTTCACCTCGATCAGTTTCCTGTCCGTGTTCTTTGTGGCGTCTTTGCTGATCAGCGCCTACTTTTTGCTGCATCGTGCCCCGCGTGCCGCTTTCATCGGCAACCCGGTTGTCGGGTGGGCAGGCTTGCTGCGCCCGCTGCGAAATGTCCATTTTCGCTGGTTGTTCGCGGTATTCATGTTGAACGGCATCGCCGCCGCCATCCCTGCCACCCTGTTCGTATTCTTTGCTCAGGATCGCCTGCAACTTGCGCCCTACGCAGGCGGATTTTTGATCCTGTATTTTTTGGCCGCCGCGCTGGCCATGCCGCTGTGGGTGGCGATCGCAAAACGAAAAGGCGAAAAACACGCCTGGCTTTTCGCGATGGGGCTCGCCATCGCCAGTTTCGTTTGGGCTTATCTTTTGGGCGCGGGCGACATCACCGGTTTCGCCGCCATCTGCCTCTTGTCCGGCGCAGCGCTGGGCGCCGATCTTGCCTTGCCGCCCGCGTTACTTGCCGCAGTCATCGGGCATGCCAGGCATGTCGGTCAACACGAGGGGGCGTACTTCGGATTGTGGAACTGGGCGACCAAATTGAATCTTGCCCTGGCGGCGGGGATCTCGCTCCCGCTTCTGCAGTGGCTGGGTTATCAAAACGGAACGACCGACGCAGTCGGTTTGCATGCATTGGCGGTGGCGTATGCGCTACTGCCTTGCCTGCTGAAATTGTGCGCCGCGTATGTGCTGTGGCGTGCGCCTTTGAATGGAATCTAACGGTGAGGGAGAACCAAAATGAAATGGCGAAATTTCGTGGCATTGCTACTGGGGGCGCTGATGTTGTCCGCCTGTAAAACAACCGATATGGCGCAGTATGCCAAAGAGAAGCCGGTGCTGGATATGCAGCAGTATTTCAAGGGCACGGTGGATGCGTGGGGGATGTTCCAGAATCGAAAAGGCGAAATCGTCAAACGTTTCAACGTAGTCATCCGCTGCAGTTGGCAGGGGGATGTGGGCACGCTGGATGAAGATTTCCGCTATTCCGATGGCACCCAACAAAAACGGGTGTGGACACTGAAGAAGCAGCCGAACGGACAGTACATCGGCACTGCGCCGGATGTGGTGGGTGAGGCGGTCGGCATCGTATCCGGCAATGCGCTGAACTGGAATTATGTCCTGGCGTTGCCGGTGGATGGAAAAGTCTATAACGTCAATTTCGACGACTGGATGATCCTGATGGACGACACTGTGATGCTGAATCGCGCGGTGATGAGCAAGTTCGGCTTCAAGCTGGGCGAGGTCACCTTGTCGTTCCGCAAGCGGCCATGAACCCTAAAATAAAAGACTGGCACGGCCAACGTGTGTGGCTCATCGGTGCATCCAGCGGCATCGGGGCCGCCTTGGCGCGTGAGTTGCGTGGGCGTGGGGCCAGGTTGGCACTGTCCGCGCGTAACGCCGAGGCGTTGCAGTTGCTTGCCGCGGATGAAGCGAGCGCGCTGGTTTTGCCATTCGACATCACCCGGGCAGGGGCGGCGTTGCGGGCGCGTGATGAGATTTTGGCCAACTGGGGCGGCATCGATCTGGTGCTGGTCGTCGCCGGCACCTATCAAAAGATGCGCGCGGATGACTTTGATTTGAGCGCTGCCAGACAATTGGTCGAAACGAATCTGAATGGGACATTGAGTTGTCTGGATGCCGTATTGCCGACCCTGCTCGCGCAGGGTTATGGCGCTATTGGAATCGTTGCATCGGTCGCAGGCTTGAGCGGCTTGCCGCAAGCCTTGATCTACGGCCCGACCAAAGCGGCACTGATCAACCTGTGCGAGTCACTCTATCTTGATCTGCGCCCGCGCGGCATCGGGGTGTATCTCATCAATCCCGGTTTTGTCGCCACCACTTTGACTGCCAACAACGATTTTTCCATGCCGGCTCTAATCTCCGCAGAAACAGCAGCGCATGAGATATTGCTTGGCATCGAGCGCGGTGCCTTCCACATTCATTTTCCGCGCCGCTTTACCAATGGGCTGCGCGTGTTGCGCCTCTTGCCGTACCGACTGTATTTTTGGCTGATCCACAAGGTGACTGGGCTATGACGCATCGAGCTGCGCTGGATAATGTGCTGCACTTCTTTGAACACGTGTCGCCGCAAAGTGTGCAAGAGATCGCAAAGTTATACGAGGCGGATGCCTATTTCAAAGACCCCTTCAATGAGGTGCGTGGGCAAGCCAACATCATGCACATCTTCGAACACATGTTCAGGCAGGTGGATGCTCCACGCTTCATCATCAGGCAGTTCCTCTTGCAGGAGGCCGATGCGTTCATCGTGTGGGATTTTCAGTTCTGTCTGCGCGGCCATCAAAAATCGCATGAAATCCATGGCGCATCCCATGTGCGGTTCAGCGCGGCGGGCAAGGTGGTCTATCACCGCGATTATTGGGATGCAGCCGAAGAGTTGTATGAAAAACTGCCTGTGCTGGGGAGCCTCATGCGCTTCATCAAATGCAGGGTGCGCAGTTGAAGTGCCACGTATAATTCCCGCTTGGTGAATTTGGTGATTGATCGATGGATATTCTTGCGGCTCAAGTTGGCGGTGCACTCAAGGCGCACGGGCTGCTGCTGGCAACGGCGGAATCGTGTACCGGCGGCGGGGTGGCGCAGGCCATCACCGCGATTGCCGGGAGTTCGGCCTGGTTCGAACGCGGTTTTATTACCTATTCCAATCTATCCAAGCAGCAAATGCTGGGGGTGGCGGAAGCCACGCTGATTGCGCATGGCGCAGTGTCGGAAGCTGTTGTGCGCGCTATGGTGGCCGGTGCGCTCGAGCAGAGCGGGGCGCAGGTGGGGCTGGCGGTGAGCGGCATCGCCGGGCCGGATGGCGGTACGCCGGACAAGCCGGTGGGAACGGTCTGGTTCGCCTGGGGAATCGAGCATGGCGCGACCTTTGCCCGTGTGCATCAATTGCAGGGAAACCGTGCCGAAGTGCGCGCGCAGGCGGTGCACATCGCCCTGCAAGGCGTGCTGGAGTTGCTGCAACAGACCGCTTCCGCCGCCTGAAAAATAATCAAGAACGAACGTTCTGTACAACGGCGAATGGCTGTGCCACAATCCGCCATCGATTTATTGAAAGGGGTTCAACATGGACGAAAACAAAAGCAAGGCGCTCGCGGCGGCATTGAGCCAGATCGAAAAGCAGTTTGGCAAGGGCTCCATCATGCGCCTGGCCGAGGGTGAGGCAATCAAGGATGTCGAGGTCGTATCCACCGGTTCGCTGGGGCTGGACATCGCGCTGGGTGTCGGCGGGTTGCCGCGCGGCCGCGTGATCGAGATCTACGGCCCGGAATCCTCCGGCAAGACCACACTCACGCTGCAAGTCATCGCCGAGATGCAGAAACTGGGCGGCACTGCGGCCTTCATCGACGCGGAACACGCGCTCGATCCGCAGTATGCGCAAAAGCTGGGCGTGCGCGTGGAAGACCTGCTGATCTCGCAACCTGACAACGGCGAACAGGCGCTGGAGATCGTCGATATGCTGGTGCGTTCCGGTTCGGTGGATGTCGTGGTGGTGGACTCTGTCGCCGCACTGACCCCCAAGGCCGAGATCGAAGGCGAGATGGGCGATGCGCAGATGGGGCTGCATGCGCGCCTGATGTCGCAGGCCCTGCGCAAGCTGACGGCCAATATCAATCGTTCCAAGACCATGGTCATTTTCATCAACCAGATCCGCATGAAGATTGGCGTGATGTTCGGCAACCCGGAGACCACCACCGGCGGCAACGCGCTCAAGTTCTACGCCTCGGTGCGTCTCGACATCCGCCGCATCGGTGCGATCAAGAAGAGCGATGAAGTGATCGGCAACGAAACCCGCGTCAAGATCGTGAAAAACAAGGTTGCCCCGCCGTTCCGCGAAGCGCTGTTCGACATCCTGTACGGCGAAGGCATTTCGCGCGAAGGCGAAATTATCGACTTGGGCGTGCAGCACAAACTGGTGGAAAAGTCCGGTGCCTGGTACGCGTACAAGGGCGAGAAGATCGGTCAGGGCAAGGACAACGCGCGCGAGTATCTGCGCGAGCATCCGGAGATCGCGCGCGAGATCGAAAACAAGGTGCGCGAGGCGGTCGGCGTGGCTTTACTTGAACCCGTGGCAAAAGCCCCCGCCAAAGTTGCGGAAAAAGCGGGCGAAAAAGCCGCTGCAAAAGCAGGCAAAGCCGTTGAGGAAAAAGCCTGAATCAAGTTTGCGCGCCCGCGCCCTGCAATGCCTGGCGCGCCGCGAATACAGCCGCGCGGAGTTGCGCACAAAGCTGTTGCCGTATGTGCAAAAAGCGGATGAATTCGAACTGCCAACGGATTCCTCCGGGTTGTCCGGGCTGGATGGGTTGCTGGATGATCTGACCGCGTGCGGCTGGCTGTCCGATGCGCGCGCCACCACGCAGTGGGTACACGCCAAACGCGGCCGCTTCGGTACACAACGCATCGCGCACGAATTGCGGCAACGCGGAATAACCGAGGACTTGATCGAGGCGGCGTTGCCTGCATTAAAAGAGTCGGAATTGGAAGCGGCGCGCGAGGTGTGGCAGAGGAAGTTCGGTGTTTTGCCGCAGGATGCCAAGGAAAAAGCTCGCCAGATGCGTTTTCTGCAATCACGCGGTTTTTCCATCGATACGGTGCTCAAAGTATTCAGGTCTGTCGCTGCCAGCAAGGTCGGCGAAGACTGATACGCCGCGCCTCAACCGCATGCCAGATGGTATGATTCGCGCCGAGATGCCGCCCCGGGGCGGCGTGTTTATTGAACGTTCGCGCCGATCGGTGACCAGATGAAAAGCAGTGAAATCCGCCAGAAGTTCCTCGACTATTTCGCCTCCAAGGGGCATACCGTGGTTCCCTCCAGTTCGCTGGTGCCGCATGAAGACCCGACGCTGCTATTCACCAACGCGGGCATGAACCAGTTCAAGGACGTGTTCCTCGGCTTCGACAAGCGCCCCTATACCCGCGCCACTTCCAGCCAGAAATGCGTGCGCGCCGGCGGCAAGCACAACGACTTGGAGAACGTCGGCTACACCGCGCGCCACCACACCTTCTTCGAGATGCTTGGCAACTTCAGCTTCGGCGATTACTTCAAGCGCGATGCGATCCAATACGCCTGGGAGCTGCTGACCGAAGTGTTCAAGCTGCCGAAGGAAAAGCTCTACGTTACCGTGTATGCCGAGGACGACGAGGCATACGACATCTGGACCAAGGAGATCGGCCTCGAAGCTGCCCGCGTGATCCGCATCGGCGACAACAAGGGGGCGCGCTACGCTTCCGACAACTTCTGGATGATGGGCGACACCGGCCCCTGCGGCCCCTGTACCGAGATTTTCTACGACCACGGCGCACACATTCCCGGCGGCTTGCCCGGCACCCCGGAAGAAGACGGCGACCGTTACATCGAGATCTGTAACAACGTGTTCATGCAGTACAACCGCGACGAAGCGGGGGTGATGCATCCGCTGCCCAAGCCGTCGGTGGACACCGGCATGGGGCTGGAGCGCATCTCGGCGGTGTTGCAGGGCGTGCATGCCAACTACGAGATTGACCTGTTCCAGGCGCTGATCAAGGCCGCAGCGCGAGAGACCCATTGCACCGATCTGGATTCGCCCTCGCTGAAGGTGCTGGCCGACCACATCCGCGCCTGTTCCTTTCTGATCGCCGACGGCGTGATCCCCGGCAACGAAGGGCGCGGCTACGTGCTGCGCCGCATCATCCGTCGCGCCATTCGCCACGGTTACAAGCTGGGTGCGCGCGAGGCGTTCTTCTACAAGATGGTGCCCGATCTGGTGGACCAAATGGGCGCGGCCTATCCCGAACTGGTCGCCGAACAGGCGCGAGTGAAGGGCATCCTCAAGCTGGAAGAAGAGCGCTTCTTCGCCACGATCGAGAACGGCATGGCCATCCTCGACGCCGAACTGGTCGAGATGGAAAAGGCGGGCGTTAAAGTTTTCAACGGCGAGACTGCGTTCAAGCTGCACGATACCTACGGCTTCCCGCTGGACCTTACTGCCGACATCTGCCGCGAGCGCGGCGTGACCGTGGACGATGCCGCGTTCAACGCGGCGATGGCGCGGCAGAAGGAACAGGCGCGTGCCGCCGGCAAGTTCAAGATGGCCGCGAACCTCGAATATTCCGGCCCGGCGACTACCTTCCACGGCTACGATGCGCTGGAACACAAGGGCAACATCCTTGCGCTGTATAAGGATGGCGCGGAGGTGAACGAACTGGTCGAGGGCGATCTAGGCGTGGTGGTGCTGGACGACACTCCGTTCTACGCCGAGTCCGGCGGCCAGGTGGGCGACAGCGGCGAGTTGCGCAGCGCGCAAGCGATCTTCGCGGTGGAAGACACGCAGAAGATTCAGGCCGCGGTGTTTGGCCATCACGGCGTGGTGAAGACCGGCAAGCTGACGGCGGGAAATGGCGTCACGGCCCGGGTGGATGTCGCTTCCCGCAGCCGCACCATGCGCAATCACTCCGCCACCCACCTGATGCACAAGGCATTGCGCCAGACACTGGGCGAGCACGTCCACCAAAAGGGTTCGCAAGTGGATGCCGACAAGACGCGTTTCGACTTCGTGCACACGCAGCCGATGACCGATGCAGAGATCCGCAAGGTGGAAGCCATCGTGAATAGCGAGATACTCGCCAACGCAGAGTGCCGGGCGCGCGTGATGGACATCGAGTCCGCGCAAAAAACCGGCGCGATGATGCTGTTTGGCGAAAAATATGGCGACGAAGTACGCGTGATCGACATCGGTTCATCGCGCGAACTGTGCGGCGGCACGCATGTGCAGCGCACTGGCGACATCGGCCTGTTCAAGATCGTGGCCGAGAGCGGCGTGGCGGCCGGCGTGCGCCGCGTCGAGGCGGTGACCGGCGAGGGGGCGCTGGCGCTGGTGCAGCAGCAGGAAGAACAACTGCAACAAGTGGCCGATGTTGTGAAGGCACAGCCGCAGGAAGCCGCCGGACGTGTGACGCAGATCATGGATAACGTGAAGTCGCTGGAGAAGGAAATCGCCGCGTTGAAGTCGAAACTTGCGTCGGCTCAGGGCGACGAACTCGTTAATCAGGCGCAGGACATCAACGGCGTGAAGGTGCTGGCCGCGAAGCTCGACGGCGCGGACGTGGCGATCCTGCGCGAGACCATGGATAAGCTCAAGGACAAGCTCAAGTCTGCCGCGATCGTGCTGGCCTCGGTGCAGGACGGCAAGGTGTCGCTCATCGCCGGCGTGACAGCGGATACGACAGCGAAGGTGAAGGCCGGCGAACTCGTCAATTTCGTGGCACAGCAGGTCGGCGGCAAGGGCGGCGGGCGACCTGACATGGCGCAAGCCGGCGGCACGCAGCCGGAGAATTTGGCGGGTGCGTTGGCGTCCGTTTCAGGCTGGGTGGCGACGAAGTTGTAGCCAGGAAGAAACGAGGCTCTGCACATCAACGTGGCTAGGCCGCACCTCATTCATGGCGATGGCAAATAGCATAACGGCTGAATTTATAGCGGGTGAGTTGGTTGTTGCTGCCGATTAGTTTAACGCCCCCCTAAAGGACCTATCACCCTCCTCGCTTTTAGGTGAGGGGGGTTAATTCGGGCGCCCGTATCCGGCACAAAATGGTGAATTTCGAAAGATTAAAACGGGACTTTACCAAGCCCCGCTGATTAGCATTCCACCGCTTCTACCTTCCACCCAAGGGGTCAGTTGCACTTTGTCGTTGAGGGCATCGGTGAAATACCAGCCGCTTGCGCTACCGAGCGCAGCGCCGGCACCGACGTCCCACCAGTGGTGCTTCCTTGCGGCAACCCGGGCGATGCCGGTCAGCGCTGCAAATCCGTAAGCCGGGAAACCAATCTCCCAGCCGTAACGACGGTTCAGCGTGGTGGCCGAGGCAAATGCCAAGGTGGCATGGCCCGACGGGAAACTCTTGTCATCGCTGTGATCCGGGCGTTGCTCGTGGATGGTGGCCTTGAGCAGTTGCGAAGCGCCACTGGCCACGACATCGCTGAGCGCTGCCTGCCCCAAGCCCTGCCAGTCGCCCCGAATCGTGGGTATGCCCAAGGCGCCGACAACGGTAATCCCGAGTGTCGCGTCGCTGATGTTGGACCAGGAGTTGTTGCTGATCGCATTGGCGGGAGGGATGAGGCCGAACACGAGCAGAAAAACCGAAGACGCATAGCGGAGATTCATGACCAACTCCTTAAATGAGATTCGCGCGCGCATTGTGTGGTTCAGCCCTGCGAAAAGTCAATGCCGCTCCCGCAGGCCTGCAAGAATATTTGCATCGCTTTCTTGCCGTTCAGATTAAAGACCGTTTAGTGTGTGCGGGTGCGCGCATCAAACACAATCATGGAAACCCGTAATAGATCGCAGATGAAGGGCGTCGAGAGCCTGCTATTGGCGGTGTTGATCGCGGTTATCGCCTGCGGCTTCGCCTTGACGCGATACGGCCAGCCCGGATTCGACGAGCATCTGCTGTTGTGGTTTCGCGTCAGCGGCGAAACAGGCCGACTCGCGGGTCCGGAATGGGCGGGCTCATTCTGGCACGGCTTGAGCTGGCTGGGGAATACAGTCCCCCGTCTGGTGCTGGCCGGGTGTGGAATGATGGGGTTGGTCCTGCTGCATCGTTGGCGCAGCGCCTTGTTTGTGGCCGGAGTTTTGTCCAGCGGAATCGTGCTGTCAAACGCGCTCAAGTACTGGATCGGGCGGCCGCGACCGCACTTGGTCGCGCATCTGGATTCAGTGAGTACCGCCAGTTTTCCCAGCGGCCATGCGCTGAACAGCACCCTGTTCTATCTGCTGTTGGCGCTCATCCTGACACGTTTTATACACTCGCGATCCGCACGCTGGATGCTCTATGCCATCGCGTCAGGTTTGGCGCTACTGACCGGCATCTCACGCATCGCGCTGGGCGTGCATTACCCGAGTGATGTGATGGCAGGCTGGATGATTGGCGGTGCATGGATGGGGTTGTGGGTTGCTGTGGTCGGCACAGGGTTGCTGGATGAAAACGGCCGGAGTTGAATATCTTCCGCCTCGTCATTTTCAGGTAATCGACATGTCGCTGATTCTTCTTGACTGAGCCTGACTCATTCCCTGTTGGGAATATGCAATCGCTTCAGAAGCAGTTCATACTGCGAAGAGGGCACAACCAGTGCGGCCCTTCGGACTCATCTTTGTTCAGACTCATCGAATGGCCAATGAATGAGGTAGGTATAGGTCATCGATGCAATTTCGACTGACTGGTCAAAAAGCTCGGATGCTATCGCATCGTTCCTCCCTGACCTGCAATCATTGGAAATTGCCATTCAATTTTTAAACCCAATTCAGCATTTTGGACTGACATTTCTGTAGATTGTCGTTGCCAGTATCGTCATCTGGCGTTACAGTTTGTGCCATCCACAGGAGATAACAAGAGGTTAAAAAATGCTCATATTGATTACGGTGGTACTGACAGTCTTCTTGTTCCTCGCATTTTTTAGGGCATCAATTTGGAGTTGGTTAATCGCCATTTCGGTGATTGTGCCTGTGGTGGCGGTACAGAGTCGCATCTCCGACAACGCCCTGGAAACGGTCTGTATTGCCTTGGTCATCTTTGTGCTGATGCTGGGCGTTCCACAGTTGCGCCGCCCGCTGGTCAGCAATTTCATCCTCAAGCTCTTCCGCCGGATACTTCCCGGGATTTCGCAGACCGAACAGGAGGCGCTGGACGCCGGAACCGTGTGGTGGGACGGCGAGCTGTTCAGCGGTCGTCCGCGCTGGAGCCGCTTGTTGGCGATGCCGAAGACCGGCTTGAGCGTGGCGGAACAATCCTTTCTGGACAACGAGGTCGAACAGTTGTGCGCCATGCTGGACGACTGGGAGATCACGCACAAACGCGCTGATCTGTCGCCCGAGGCGTGGCAGTTCATCAAGGACAAGGGATTCTTCGGCATGATCATTCCGAAGGAATACGGCGGCCTGGAATTCTCCGCGCAGGCGCATTCGGCGGTGGTGGCCAAGGTGTCCTCGCGCAGCGGTACTGCCGGCGTGACGGTGATGGTGCCGAACTCGCTCGGACCGGCGGAACTGTTGTTGAAATACGGCACGCAGGCGCAAAAAGACCAGTATCTGCGTCGTCTGGCGCAGGGTCTGGAAGTTCCGTGCTTCGCGTTGACCGGTCCCTTCGCCGGCTCGGATGCGGGCGCGATCCCCGATTACGGCATCGTGTGCAAGGGCGAATTCAACGGCCAGCAGGATGTGCTGGGCATGCGCGTGACCTGGGAAAAGCGTTACATCACGCTGGCCCCGGTGGCGACGCTGCTCGGTCTGGCCTTCAAGTTGTATGACCCGGATCATCTGCTGGGGGCGGAAACCGAACTCGGCATTACGCTGGCGCTGATCCCGACCAACACGCCCGGCGTTCAGGTCGGCCGCCGCCACTTTCCGCTCAACTCCGCCTTCCAGAATGGCCCAACCAGCGGCAACGCGGTGTTCGTTCCGATGGAATACATCATCGGCGGCATGACGCGCATCGGCCAGGGTTGGCGCATGCTGATGGACTGCCTGTCGGTGGGACGCTCGATCTCGCTGCCGGCCAGCGCCGTCGGCGGTGCCAAGCTGGCGGTGCGCAGCTGCGGCGCCTACGGCCGCGTGCGCAAGCAGTTCCATGTGCCGGTGGGCAAGTTCGAGGGGGTGGAAGAGGCGCTGGCGCGCATCGGCGGCAATACGTATGTGATGGACGCGACGCGCCGGATGACCGCGCTGGCGGTCGATCTGGGCGAGAAGCCGTCGGTGATTTCTGCCATTGCCAAGTACCACTGCACCGAGCGCGGCCGCCAGGTGATCAACGACGCGATGGACGTGCACGGCGGCAAGGGCATCTGCATGGGGCCGGATAATTATCTGGCGCGCATGTACCAGCAGACCCCGATCGGCATCACGGTGGAGGGCGCGAACATCCTCACCCGCAGCCTGATCATCTTTGGCCAGGGCGCGGTGCGCGCCCACCCTTACGTACTGAAAGAGATGCAGGCCGCGCACGACCAGAATGCGGCGCGCGCCTCGGTGAATTTTGATGCGGCTTTTTTTGGCCACATCAGTTTCAGTTTGAGCAACGCCGTGCGTTCATTGTTGTACGCGCTCTCCGGCGGACGCCTGATCCGGGTACCGACCGGCGCGCCGACGCACCGTTATTACCAGGTGCTGACGCGCTATGCGGCCTCGTTTGCCTTTGCCGCAGACATCGCCATGCTGTCGCTGGGCGGTGCGCTGAAGCGGCGCGAAAAACTTTCCGCCCGCCTCGGGGACGTATTGAGCCAGCTCTACCTGTGTTCGGCGGTGTTGAAAAAATTCGAGGACGACGGCCGGCCGCAGGAAGACGAAGTGCTACTGCACTGGGCCTTGCAGGACAACCTGTTCCGCCTGCAAACCGCGTTCGACGGCGTGATGCAGAATTTCCCCAACCGTTTCTTTGCGCTGTTGTTGCGCGTCATCGTCTTTCCGCTCGGACAATGGAGCAAGCCGCCTTCCGATGCGCTGGGGCACCGGGTCGCCGCGCTGATGCTGCAACCGGGCGCAGCGCGCGACCGTTTGACGGCGGGCATGTTCATCAAGCGCGATGAGGAAGATGCGATCGGTGCGCTGGAAGCGGCGCTGGCGAGCACGCTGGTGACCGAGCCGCTGCAAGCCAAACTGGCAGAGGAGGCCAAGGCCGGAAAGTTGTCTGCCCTGGACGAATTGGCACGCATCGCCGAGGCGCGCGACAAGAATCTCATCACCGCCGAGCAGGCACTGCAACTGCAACGCGATTACGCGCTGCGGCGCAAGGTCATCATGGTGGACGATTTCGCGCCGGAACAGTTGCGGGCGGGGGGGTGATTGAAGTTGGTATATCGGATTGCGTGTCTGACTTCAGTCCGACAAAGCGTGTCGGGTTGAAACGCGGCCCACAGGAGCGTGAGGAATGTCCAACTTGAAAGGTAAAACCGTCTTCATCACCGGGGCCACGCGCGGCATCGGGCGCGAAATCGCCTTGCGCTGCGCGCGCGACGGGGCGAAGGTTGTCGTCACCGGCAAAACCGTGACGCCGCACCCGAAGCTGCCCGGCACCCTCCATACCGTGGCCGAGGAAGTCATCGCGGCGGGCGGGCAGGCGCTGGCAATCCAGCTCGATGTGCGCGATGAGAACGCCATCGCGGCAGCGGTGCGGCAGGCGGCGGAACAGTTTGGCGGCATCGATGTGCTGGTCAACAACGCCAGTGCGATCAGCCTCACCCCCACGCTGGAAACGAGCGCAAAACGACTCGACCTGATGTGGGACGTCAACATGCGCGCCACCTTCCTGGCATCGCAAGCCTGCATCCCGTATTTAGAGAATGCGGTGAATCCGCATGTGCTGACGCTTTCGCCGCCGCCCAATCTCGACCCGAAATGGTTCTCGCCGCATGTCGCCTACACGCTGTCCAAGTACGGCATGACGCTGTGTACCCTGGGCATGGCACACGAATTCGCCGCCGCCGGCATCGCCTTCAATTGCCTGTGGCCGCGCACCACCATCGCCACCGCCGCCATCGAGTTCAATTTTCCGCCGGAGATCCTGCGCGCTTCGCGCAAGCCGGCCATCGTCGCCGATGCCGCACACACGATTCTGATGCGCGATAGCAGCACCTGCAGCGGACAGTGTTTCGTCGATGAATCGGTGTTGCGCGAGACGGGAGTGACCGATTTTTCGCCTTATGCCGTTGATCCGGGCACGCCGCCATTCAAGGATCTGTTTCTTGATTAACCGGGGAGGCCAGAACATGAACGACCATGACGATAACGTAATCACGCCGCAACAGGCCGGCACCCTGCATGGGCTCTTTCTGGAACGGGTGAAACGCACGCCGGATGCCGAGGCTTACCGGCATTTCGACGCTCTCAAAAATGCATGGGTCTCGTTCACCTGGCGGCAGATGGCGGCGGAAGTGGCGCGCTGGCAGGCAGCGCTGGCGAAAGAGAATCTGCCCAAGGGCGAGCGCGTGGCCCTGATGCTGCGCAACTGCCCGCAATGGGTGATGTTCGACCAGGCGGCAATGTCGCTGGGCCTGGTCACCGTTCCGCTCTATACCGTGGACCGCGCCGAGAACATCGCCTACATCGTCAACGATGCTCAAGCCAAAGTGGTGCTGTTCGAAACCGCGGAGCAATGGCAGGAGTTGCGTGCCGTGCGCGATAAAATGGCGTGTGTGCAGCGTTTCGTCGCACTGAATGAAGTGGCGGGGGACGATGAACGCCTGACTTCGGCGGCACGTTATCTGCCGGGGAGCGTGACGCTGCAACCCCCGGTACCCTGTGACATCGACTCGCTGGCGAGCATCATCTATACCTCCGGCACCACCGGCAAGCCCAAGGGCGTGATGCTGAGCCACCACAACATGTTGAGCAATGCCTACGATGCGCTCGAAGCCTTCGTGGTGTATCCAACCGACCTGATGCTGTCTTTCTTGCCGCTCTCGCACACCTTCGAGCGCACCGTTGGCTATTACCTGCAGGTGACGACCGGCGCGACCGTGGCCTATGCGCGTTCCATTCCGCTGCTGTCGGAAGATTTGTTGACCATCCGCCCGACCATTCTGGTCTCGGTGCCGCGCATCTACGAACGGGTGTATGCGGCGATTCAGACCAAACTCGACGAAGGGTCGCCGCTCAAGCACAAGCTGTTTGATCTGGCGGTGCGCACGGGTTGGTTGCGTTTCCTGAAGGCACAGGGGCGCGGCGGTTGGCATCCTTCCTTCCTGTTGTGGCCGGTTTTGCAGCATCTGGTTGCGCAGAAGATTCTGGCGCGCTTTGGCGGGCGTCTGCGCGCCGCCGTTTCCGGCGGCGCGGCCCTACAGCCCGAGATTTCACAGATGATGATCGGCCTCGGCCTGCCGGTGATGCAAGGGTACGGACTGACCGAAACCAGCCCCATCGCCACCGTCAACAAACTCCACCACAATTTTCCGGACAGCGTGGGGCAGCCGATCCGCAACGTGCAGGTCAAGCTGGGCGCGCAGAATGCACTGCTGATCAAAGGGCCGAACGTGATGATGGGTTACTGGAACAATCCGGAAGCGACCCGCGCCATGATCGACGCGGACGGCTGGCTCAATACCGGCGATATCGCGCGCATTTCAGATACCGGGCACGTCTATATCACCGGACGGCTGAAGGAGATCATCGTGCTGGCGAACGGGGAAAAGTTGCCGCCCGCCGATCTGGAAGCGGCTATCGTGCAGCATGATCCGCTGATCGATCAGGTGATGATTTACGGCGAAGGCAAGCCCTATCTGGTGGCGCTGGCCGTGCTCAATCCGGATGTCTGGAAAGCGGTTGCCGCCAAGGTGGGGGTGCCGCCGGAGATGCCTGAATCGCTGACCGACAGCAACGTCGAAGCCAAGGTGTTGCGCCGCATCGCGCGCAATATAAAAGACTTCCCGGGCTATGCCAAAGTCAACCGGGTGTTGTTGCTGACCGAGCCGTGGACCATCGACAACGGCATGCTCACCCCGAAGTTGAGCCTGAAGCGCAACAAGGTGGTGGAAAAATTCAGCAGTGAAATAAGCACCTTGTACGCGGGACATTAAATCATGCCGGACACGGATACTTTACCCGCGCGCGAGCCGACGATTCGGGTCGCGGCGATGCCGTCGGATGCCAATTACACGGGAGATATTTTTGGCGGCTGGCTGATGGGCCAGGTGGACATCGCCGGCAGTATTCCCGCCGTGCAATATGCCCGGGGGCGCGTGGTGACGGTTGCGGTGAATTCCTTTGTTTTCAAGCAACCGATTTTCGTCGGGGATATCGTGAGTTTCTACACCGCGATCATCAAGACCGGGCACACTTCGGTGACGGTGGCGGTGGAGGTGTTTGTGCAACGCAATCCGGCAAAACCGGAATGCGTCAAGGTGACCGAGGCGACCCTGACCTACGTCGCCGTGGGCGAGGATCGCAAGCCGCGCGCCTTGCCGCAAACGGAAGGCTAGAAGGGCGCGTTGTGGGTCGGACTTCAGTCCGACAGGACACGATGAATGCAAACCCCTGTCGGGTTAAAACCCGACCCACAGGGAGCGGCGGTGGGTTTTGTGGGTCGGGCTTTAATCCGACCTTTCAATGGGGGTGAGTTTTTGGGTGTTTTTTTTAATGACAAGGGAGAAGCGATCATGACGTTGAAAAAATCTGTGATGAGTGTGGCAGTGGCCGGCGCCTTGCTGGTGATGGCAGGGCAGGCGGGGGCTTCCGGCTTCGCCCTGATCGAACAAAGTGCCAGCGGCATGGGGAATGCCTTCGCCGGCGGTGCAGCCGGGGCGGAAGATGCCAGCACCGTGTTCTTCAACCCCGCCGGCATGTCGCGTATCAAGGGCAGCCAGGTGGCGGTTGCGGCGCACGCGATCAAGCCGAGTTCCAAGTTCAAGGATGGCGGTTCCACCGGTGCGGCCCTGCAAACTCCGGGCGGCAACGGCGGCGACATCGGCAATTGGGCGCTGGTGCCGAATGCCTATGCCACCACCCAGATCAACGATGCGCTGCATGTCGGCATCGGCGTCAATGCCCCGTTCGGTTTGCAGACCAAATACAACGCCGACTGGATCGGGCGCTTCCAGGCGGTCAAGTCGAAAATCGAAACCGTCAACATCAATCCTTCGCTGGCGTACCAGGTGAATGACCAGTTGACCCTCGGCCTGGGCCTTGATTACCAACATATCAAAGGCAAATTGACCAGCATGACCAACTACAGCGCAGCGGCGTTCGCTGCTGGCGGAGCACCTTTACTGGGTGCGATTGGAGGTCCGGGCAAGGAGGGGCTGACCACCGTTACCGGCAATGATTCGGCCTGGGGCTATAACCTCGGTGCGCTGTTTGAATTTACCCCGCAGACCCGGGTTGGCGTGCAGTACCGTTCGCAGATTGATTACACCCTCAACGGCAACGTCAGTTTTGCCAATGTTCCGGCGCCTTTGGCGGCTGCCCTGCCCAATGGCAGGGTCAGGCTGGATATCACCATGCCCGAGTCATATTCGATCAGCGGTTTCCACCAACTGAACGAGCGCTGGGATGTGATGGCGGATGCGACGCGCACCAACTGGAGCGTGTTCAAGGAGCTGAAGGTGGACCGCGCCTCGGGTGCCAATCTGACTACGGTCAATGAAAGTTGGGACGACACCTGGCGTTTCTCGGCGGGTGCGAACCATCACTACAACGAGCAATGGACAGTCCGGGTCGGTGCGGCATATGACCAGACCCCGACCAACAATGCCAACCGTACCGCCCGCATTCCTGGTAATGACCGCACCTGGGTGACGCTGGGTGGGCAGTACAAGCCCGGCAGTTCATCGGCGATTGATTTTGCCTACGCGCACCTGTTCCTGAGCGACCCCAAGATTTCCAAAGATGGAAGCGCGGCAGGCGCCGGCAATCTGATCGGCAGCTACAACGAAAGCGTGGACATTTTGAGTGTGCAATACACGCAAAACTTTTAAGGCATGATCCGGGCGACGGCTGCGGCCGTCGCCGCTTGTGTTCAGCGCGGAGGTTGCATGATGAATGACACAATCAGAATACGTAAAGTGGCCGTCCTGGGTGCCGGTGTGATGGGCGCGCAGATCGCCGCGCACCTGGTCAACGCCAATGTGGAAACCCTGTTGTTTGATTTGCCGCCGAAGGAAGGCGACCCCAACGGCATCGTCAACAAGGCACTCGACGGATTGAAAAAACTCGATCCGGCACCCATCGCCAGTCCGGCCAAAATCAGCTATATCGGGGTGGCGAACTACGGGCAGCATCTGGAAAAATTGCGCGAGTGCGACCTCATCATCGAAGCCATCGCCGAGCGCATGGACTGGAAGTCCGACCTGTATCGCAAGGTCGCGCCGTTCGTGAATGCGAATGCCATCTTCGCCACCAACACCTCCGGCCTTTCCATCAACAAACTGGCGGAAGCCTTCCCCGAGAATCTGCGTCACCGTTTCTGCGGCATCCACTTCTTCAACCCGCCGCGCTACATGCACCTGGTCGAGTTGATCCCGTGTGCGGGTACCGAGGCTGGCTTGCTCGACCCGTTGGAAACCTTCCTCGTCTCCACGCTGGGCAAAGGCGTGGTACGCGCCAAGGACACACCGAACTTCATTGCCAACCGCATCGGCGTGTTCTCCATGCTGGCGACCGTGCATCACGCGCAACGCCTGGGTTTGGGCTTCGAGACGGTGGATGCGCTGACCGGGCGTTACCTCGGCCGCCCCAAGAGCGCGACCTTCCGCACCCTGGATGTGGTGGGGCTGGACGTGTTCGCGCATGTGGTGCAGACCATGCAGGATAATCTTGCCGACGACCCGTGGCATAGTTATTTCAAATCGCCGGACTGGATGAGCAAGCTCATCGCCGATGGCGCGCTGGGACAAAAAGCCAAACGCGGCGTGTATCAGAAGATAGGCAAAGACATCCACGTGATGGACTTGGCGAGCGGTGCGTATCGCCTTTCAAGTGGCAAAGCCGATGACGAAGTGAAAGACATGCTGCGCGAACGCGATTGGTCGGCCAAACTCTCCAAATTGCGCGACAGCCAAAATCCGCAGGCGCAGTTCGTGTGGTGCATCCTGCGCGATACCTTCCATTACTGTGCCGTGCAACTCGGGAACATCGCCAACAACGCGCGCGACCTCGATCTGGCTGTGCGTTGGGGTTTCGGCTGGGATAGCGGCCCGTTCGAAATCTGGCAGGCCGCAGGCTGGCAACAAGTGGCCGGGTGGATCAACGCCGACATCGCGGCGGGCAAGACCCTGTCGAACACGCCGCTCCCTGCATGGGTGACCGAGGCGGGTCGCACGGGCGTGCACACTGCGCAAGGTTCGTTCGCTCCCGTGGGTCGGACTTTAGTCCGACAAGAAAATGGCGGGTTAAAACCCGACCTACAACCCCGTTCCTCCCTCCCGGTTTATCGCCGCCAACTCTACCCCGATGCCTTGCTGGGCGAGGTGCGCAGCTACGGCGAGACTGTGTTCGAGACCGACGAAGTGCGCCTGTGGCACACCGGCGACACCATCGCCATCTTGAGCTTCAAGAGCAAGATGCACACCGTCAACAACGAAGTGCTGGACGGTGTGTTGCGCGCGGTGGACGAAGCCGAAGCCAACTTCAGCGCACTCGTCCTGTGGCAGACCGAGCCGCCGTTCTCTGCGGGCGCAAATCTGCTGCAACTGATGCAGGGCGTGCAGGAAGCACCAGCAGAAACAGGTCTGTTCGGCAAACTCAAAGGCGCGGTGAACCGCGTGAAATACACCGCAGCAGGTGGTGGCGGCATGGGCGATCTGTTCAACGCGGCCACCGGCAACGTGCCGCATGTCGAAGCGGTCGTCGCCAAATTCCAGCAGACTTCCATGCGCCTCAAATACGCGCAGATTCCCACCATCGCGGCGGTGGACGGACTGGCACTCGGCGGCGGCTGCGAATTCTCCATCCATTGCACGCGCATCGTCGCCACGCTGGAAAGCTATATCGGCCTGGTCGAAGTGGGCGTCGGGCTGCTACCCGCAGGCGGCGGCTGCAAAGAGATGGCACAACGCGCCGCCGCCGAAGCGCGTGGCGGGGACATCTTCCCGATCCTGAAACGCTACTTCCAGAACATCGCCATGGGCGAAGTCGCCAAGAGCGCAGAGATGGCGCGCGAGATGGGTTACCTGCGTGCCTCGGATCGCATCGTCCTCAACAAATTCGAGTTGTTGCACATCGCCAAGGAAGAAGCCAAAGCCCTCAACGCCACGGCCTACCGTCCGCCCTTGCATCAACGCCAAATCCCCGTCGCAGGCCGCACCGGCATCGCCACCTTCAAAGCCTCGATGGTCAACATGAAGGAAGGCGGCTTCATCTCCGAACACGACTACAACATCGGCTGCCGCGTGGCGGAAACGATGTGCGGTGGAGATGTGGAAACAGGCAGTCTGGTGGACGAGACCTGGCTACTCGACCTGGAGCGCAAGAACTTCATGGAACTGCTGGCGACCGACAAGACGCAGGCAAGGATTGAGCACATGCTGAAGAACGGGAAGCCGTTGCGGAATTAAACTGTGTTTTGTAGGTTGACGAAAAGTTTGTAGGTGGCAATAGGCGGCATGATGAAAAATTATATAGGGCGCCTCCGTTTTTCGACTGGCGTCCTTATATCGAGAAGGAGGCTGCGCATGTCTAAGGGTGCTGACCGCGAGTGGCGGTTCCATTTGGACGACATGATCAACTTTGCCGAGAAGGTCATCGGAACAATAGGGGACGTACCCCGGTTTTATTGGAAGTGTCACTGAAAACAGAGTCGATTTCATAATTTCCACCAGAAACCGTGACCGTTGCCGAGACCTGTTCGGCGTGCTATCTTGAGTGCCATTAAGAGACCTGGAGAAAAAAATGGCGAGTGTGATCCTGGCGGAAACGACCGCGAGTGTTTCCGAACTGAAAAAGAATCCGATGGCGACGGTGGCGGCGGGTGAAGGGTTTCCGGTGGCGATTTTGAATCGCAACGAGCCGACTTTTTATTGCGTTCCCGCCAAAGCATATGAGGCGTTGATGGACAAGCTGGAAGACATGGAACTGAATACGCTTGCCGATGCGCGTTTAAAGGACGGCAAGCGTCTGGTGAAAGTCACGCTCGATGAGCTATAAGCTGAGTTTCCATCCCGATGCGCTGGTGGAATGGCGCAAGCTGGATGCGACGGTAAGCGAGCAATTCAAGAAAAAATTGGCGGAGCGATTGCAACATCCGCGCGTGCCTTCATCGCAATTGTCTGGTCATAAAGACCGCTACAAAATCAAGCTGCGTAGCGTGGGCTATCGCTTGGTGTACGAAGTGAGGGATGCCGTGTTGTTGGTGATCGTGGTTGCGGTTGGCAAGCGCGAACGCAATGCGGTTTATCGTGTGGCGGCAAAACGTTAGACAGAGGGAGTTACACCATGAGCAAACAAGTCCAGGAAGCCTATATCGTCGCCGCTACGCGTACCCCCGTGGGCAAAGCGCCGCGCGGGATGTTCCGCAACACGCGCCCCGACGATCTGCTGGCGCACGTCATTAAAAGCGTGTTGGCGCAAGCCCCGACGCTCGACCCTGCCAGCATCGCCGATGTGATCGTTGGTTGCGCGATGCCGGAGGCGGAGCAGGGCACGAACGTGGCGCGTATTTCGCTGTTGCTGGCGGGGTTGCCGCACACGGTGCCGGGCGTGACGGTGAACCGTTTCTGTTCCTCCGGGGTGCAGGCGGTGGCGATGGCGGCGGACCGCATCCGTCTGGGCGAGTGCGACGTGATGCTGGCGGGCGGGGTGGAGAGCATGAGCATGGTGCCGATGATGGGCAACAAGATCGCGTTCAATCCCGCCATCTTCGAGAACGAGCATGTCGGCATCGCCTACGGTATGGGGCTGACAGCGGAGAAGGTGGCGGAGCGCTGGAAGGTTTCGCGCGAAGCGCAGGATGCGTTTGCCTTGCAGAGCCATCAGCGCGCGCTGGCAGCGCAGGCGGCGGGCGAATTCAACGACGAGATTTCGCCCTACCCAATCAGCGAACACGTGCCCGACATGAGTTCGCGCGAAATCAAAATCAAGTCGCGTTCGGCGACACAGGACGAAGGCCCGCGCGCGGATACGTCACTCGAAGCGTTGGGCAAATTGAAAACCGTGTTCGCGCAAAAAGGCTCGGTAACGGCGGGCAACAGTTCGCAGATGTCGGACGGCGCGGGGGCGGTGTTGCTGTGTTCCGAGGCGGCATTGCTTCGCTACAACCTCACCCCTATTGGCAAATTCCACGGTTTCAGCGTGGCGGGAGTACCGCCCGAGATCATGGGCATCGGTCCGAAAGAAGCGATCCCGCGTGCGTTGAAACAGGCAGGTTTGAGCTTGAACCAGATTGACTGGATAGAACTCAACGAAGCTTTCGCCGCGCAGTCGCTGGCGGTGATTGGCGATTTGGGATTGGATCCCGCCAAGGTCAACCCGCTCGGTGGCGCGATTGCGCTGGGTCATGCGCTGGGGGCGACGGGGGCGATCCGCACTGCGACCCTGTTGCACGGGTTGCGCAGGCACAAACAGAAATACGGCATCGTGACCATGTGCATCGGCACGGGTATGGGCGCGGCCGGGGTGTTCGAGGCCTTGTGATGTGTGCATTTTCGGAATATCTCTAACGATTCACTACAATTGAAAGGGATGGAAATGAACAGGATATTTCTGGCTGGATTGCTGTGCATGTTTGCCTTGCCCGTTTTTGCCGTGGAAGTGGCGGGCGTAAAAATAAATGACAGCGTGCAGGTTGGCACGCAGGCACTGGTGCTGAACGGCGCGGGAGTGCGCAACAAATGGATGTTCAAGGTCTATGTCGGGGCGCTGTATCTGCCGCAAAAACAAGCCTCGGCCGAAGCGGTCATCGCCGATGAACATGCGCACCGCGTGGTCCTGCACATGCTGCGCGACCTGGGCAGCAAGAAATTGTACGGGGCATTCAGCGAGGCGATCGAGGCGAACCATACCCCCGCCGAGTTGCTTGCGCTGGAGGCGGAGTTAAAACAAATGGCACAAATCTTTGAGTCCATCGGCAAAGCGGTACAGGGCGATGTCATTGCGCTTGATTATCTTCCCGGCAATGGCACGCAGATCAGCGTGAATGGTGCGCCGCGTGGCACGATTGCAGGCTCTGCTTTCAATCGCGCTTTGCTGAAAATCTGGCTGGGGGGCAAGCCGGCACAGGAATCTCTGAAGAAGGAGATGCTGGGTGGTTGATGCGCTTGTGCCAAGCGCGGTGAACGGGGAGGCGAGGGAAAATGAATCGGCCGCGCAACTGAATGGCCGATGCGGGGAGGGCGCGGGAATCGATGAGGCGGCCTTGCAACGCGTTTTGCGGGAACAGGGCGCGGCATGGCATGCGCTGGTTATGGAACGGTGTTCGCACCTGTTTTCGGCCGCACCGGTTTTCATCAGCGCAGCACAGTTGCAGCAGATGCGTGCGGTGATCGCGGCCGTGGAGAACGTGGTCGGAGCGCCGGAGCCGCAGGCGGCGCGCGGCGTTTTTTACGGCTACGATTTCCATCTCAATGCGGACGGCGCGCATCTGATCGAAATCAACACCAACGCGGGCGGGGCATTCCTCAACGCGTTGCTCATTGAGAGCCAGCGCGCAACGGAATTGCCCGGGGCCCCGGTCTCGCTGAAAAACATAGAACAATGTTTCCTTGAAATGTTTCGCCACGAGTGGCAGTTGGCCCGTGGCAGTGCGCCGTTGCAGACGGTCGTGATTGTGGACGAACAACCAGATGCGCAATATCTCTACCCCGAGTTCCTTCTCGCGCAGCGTCTGTTCGAGCACGCCGGCCTGACGGCGCTTGTCGCCGATCCATCTGCGCTGCAAGCGCGCGAGGACGGCCTGTATTGCGACGACCGCCGCGTCGATCTGATCTACAACCGGTTGACCGATTTCGACTTGCAACAGCATCCGCATCTGCGCGCTGCCTGGATACAGAAACAAGTTGTGTTCACCCCGGATCCGTCGCATTACGCCCGTTATGCCGACAAGTGCAACCTGACGCGCTGGAGCGATGCGGCGTGGCTGCGCGCGACCGGATTGGTGCAGACGGATATCGACGCATTGTTGCGCGGAATCCCGTCAACCCAATCCGTGCAGACCGCTGATGCCGCGCAATGGTGGGCGGAACGCAAGGCATGGTTCTTCAAGCCGGAGACCGGGTATGGCAGCAAGGGGGCATACCGCGGCGACAAGCTAACCCGGCGCGTGTTCGATGAGATCATGCAGGGCGATTATGTCGCGCAGCGCCTCCAGCCGCCGGGTGAGCGCGTGGTTTGCCTGGGGGAGAACGGACCGCAACCGCTCAAGTACGATGTGCGCTGCTATGTCTATGACGGGGTGTTGCAACTGGCGGCAGCGCGTCTTTATCAAGGGCAGACCACCAATTTCAGAACGCCGGGCGGCGGCTTCGCGGTGGTTCGATTGCTGGCCTGAAACGGGTTCGCATCGTGGTATAGGCCGCGATATAGGCATGGGCATAGACCTTTTTCCCTATTGCTAGGGCAGCGGTGCGATTGCAGAATGGGTCGCAGAATTTCGCGGAGAGCGCCATGCCTGTTTCAACATCGTCTTCAACCCATCAATCCGCACCCGGCAAATCACTGGACTGCATCCGCACGATGCAGGCGCTGATCGATCATCACGAACAGCTCGAACATTTCCTGCTGGGGCAGACGACTGAAAAGCCGGTCCTGGCCGAGCCCTGTTATCCGGAATGCATGCTGGCAAAATACATGCATGGCGAGCAGAACACCGATCCCTCCCTGCATCGGCTGTTTGAATCAACGTGCAGGCAGTGCGAGACTTTCCACGAGTCGGCAGGCAGGGCGGTGGCGCGCAAAGAGAACGGGCACTACACATCGGATGGCGAGTTGTTGCACGCCGTGCAGTCGCTGCGCGCAACCTCCGAGCGTTTGCAGGAACACCTGGTCAACTGGTATCTGCATCACCCGGTCTCTGCTTGACCCGCCGCTCACCGCCCGGACAAGACCAGCGGGATGCGCTGCCGCCCGAACTGCTGCTCGAATTTGCCGAAATGCCCCGCCAGCGGGGTGCCACAGTGCGGGCACGTGCCCTTTTCCGTTACCTCATAACACCGGATAAGATGCCAGTCGCGCACAATCAGCGCCTGATGGCAGTGTGCGCAATAGGTCGTGCCGCCGTCGAGGTCGTGCACATTGCCGGTATAGACATGCAGCAGCCCCGCGGAATGCGCGATCTGCCGCGCCTCGGTCAGCTTGGCTGAAGGCGTGGCGGGAATCGAGGTCATCTTGTAATCGGGATGGAATGCGGTGAAATGCAGCGGTACTTCCTCCCCCAGCTCTCGGGCGATCCATTCGCACATCTGTCCGATCTCGTGCGCGCTGTCGTTGAGGCTAGGGATCAGCAGGGTCGTCAGTTCCACCCAGACGTTCGTTTCTTGGTGCAGATATTGCAAGGTTTCCAGGATCGGTTGCAGGTGCGCGCCGGTCTGCTTGAAATAGAACGCGTCGGTGAACGCCTTCAGGTCAACATTTGCCGCGTCCATCGCGGCGAAGAATTCGCGCCGCGGCTGAGCATGAATATAGCCCGCCGTCACCGCCACCGTCTTGATGCCGGCTTCGTGGCAGGCATCGGCCACGTCCATCGCGTATTCGGCAAAGATCACCGGGTCGTTGTAAGTGAACGCGACACTCTTGCAGCCCAGTTCGAGCGCGGTACGGGCGATGGCCTGCGGTGATGCCTGATCGGCGAGCCGGTCGAAGCTGCGTGCCTTGGAAATATCCCAGTTCTGGCAGAATTTGCAGGCGAGGTTGCAGCCGGCCGTGCCGAACGACAGGATGCTGCTGCCGGGATAAAAATGGTTGAGCGGTTTTTTTTCGATCGGATCGACACAAAAACCGGAACTGCGCCCGTAAGTGGTCAGCACCATTTCGTCGTTGATGTGGCCGCGCACGAAGCAGGCCCCGCGCTGGCCTTCGTTCAGCTTGCAATCGCGCGGACACAGGTCGCACTGGATGCGGCCATCGTCCAGCTTGTGCCAGTAACGGGCGGGATAGCGTTCCTCGATGCCGATCGGCGCGTCCATCTCATTTCCCCTCGCTGAATTTCTGCACGGTGTAACGCGCCAGGCGAATGTCGTCCGACCAGAAATCTTCCGGCAGTCTGGCCTTGCGTTTCAGATGGGCAAGGAAACGCTGCGGCTGCGGCAGGTCTGCCCATACTTGCGGCAGGAAGGTGGCGCGGTGCGGGCCGTATTCCAGAATGATGCCATCCACGTTGGGGCGTAGTTGCGCAAGCGCATCCGCTTCGTCAAAGCAGTCCATGGGCGTGGTCGCAGAAAGCAGCGAGACTTCGACTTCGATCCCGTTCAATTCGGCAGGGGTCAGCGGCGGGAAACGGGGATCGCGCACCGCGGCCGCCACGGCGTTATGGACCACGTCGTCATACAGCGCTTGCCTCGCTTCGAGCGAGCCGATGCAGCCGCGCAGTTGGCCGTGCGCTTTCAGGGTCACGAAACACGCCCCGGTTTTTTCCAGCCAGTCGGCGCGCGGCGGTAGCTCGGCGGTCATGCCCAGCCGGAGCGAGATTGCGGCGCGTGCCAGTTGCAGCAGGACTTTGCCCTCAATGGACATGGTCGTTCTCCCCGGTCAGGGCAAAGGCGGCGTAGCCCACCACGCTGTCATGCGGACCGGCGGTGTCGCCGGAGTTGCGCAGGTCGAGCAAGTGCGGCACCAGATGATGCCGGCGCGCGGCCAGCAGCAGTCCGTTGACCGGCGTTGCGCCGCAGGCTTGCTGATGCGAGGGAACCGGATGCAGGTGCAGGATTTCGTCCGCCGTCGCGCGGTCGATCCGCTGCGCCACTTCGGCGGGCAGGTAGTGCGACAGGTCGGAGCTGATGACGATCAGGGTTTCCGCTCCGCCCCAGACCTGTTCCAGCACGGCGGCGACTTCCCCGGCCGTGGCCTCTCCCACCGCGAGCGGGACGAGGGTGAAATCCTGCAGCACGGTCTGCAGGAAAGGCAGTTGCACTTCGAGCGAATGCTCCTGCGCATGCACCGCGTCGCTCACCACCACCTGCGGCAAGCGCGCCAGTTCACGCATCGCGCCGGTATCCAGTTTGATTTCGCCCAAGGGTGTAGTGAAGGTTGTTGCAGCGGGCAGTGCCAAGCCGCTCACCGCGACGCGGTGGGTCGGCCCCAGCAACACCACGCGCCGGATGCGTGCGGCGATCGGGCGCAGTGTGGCGTAGGCGGAAGCCGCGATGGCGCCGGAATACATATAACCGGCATGCGGCACGATCAGCGCCTTAACACGAAACTCGCGCAGCAATCCGCCCGCCCCCTCTCCCTCCGGGAGAGGGTTGGGGTGAGGGAAACGGACTGGTTTCACTGCCTCCAGAAAATGGCGCAGTTCAAGTGTGAGCCGCCCGGGATCGGCGGGGTAGAAAGAACCGGCAACGGCAGGTGGACGATTGGCGGACATGATGCGCTCCCTCGATTGGATGCTGGCTATATGAGGGAGGGTGTGCGCAAATCAAGGCCGCCGCAATGCGGTTCTATCCCAGCAGATGCTTCACCATCTCGCGCTCGCCCAGCAGTTCCTGATAGCTTTCCTGCATGTGCCGCTTGCCTGTTTCGCTGATGGATAGCCCCGGCACGATGGTGTAGTGGCCATTGCGGCAGGTGACGGGGAAACCGTACATCACGCCTTCCGGAATTCCGTAACTGCCGTCGGACGGCACGCTCATGGTGACCCAGTCGTTGTGGTGCGAGCGCAGCAGCCAGTCGTGCACGTGGCTGATCGCGGCATTGGCGGCACTTGCGGCACTGCTCAAGCCGCGCGCCTCGATCACCGCAGCGCCGCGTTTCTGCACGGTCGGGATGAAGGTGTTTTCGATCCAGTCCTGATCCTGCAGGACTTCCAGCACCTTGCGCCCGCGAATCTCGCAGTGCGACAGGTCGGGATATTGCGTGCCGGAATGGTTGCCCCACACCACCATTTTCTTGATGTCCTGAATCGGCTGGAACAGTTTCAGCGCAACCTGCGCGATGGCGCGGTTATGGTCGAGGCGCATCATCGCGGTGAAGTTGCGCGGGTCGAGATCGGGGGCGTTCTTCATGCAGATGAGCGCGTTGGTGTTGGCCGGGTTGCCGACCACCAGCACTTTCACTTCGCGCGAGGCGACCTCGTTCAGGATGCGCCCCTGTTCGGTGAAGATGGCGCCATTCGCCTGCAGCAGATCCTTGCGCTCCATGCCCTTGCCGCGCGGCCGCGCGCCGACCAGGATGACTACCTCCGCATCGCGGAAAGCCACGCGCGGGTCGTCGGTGGTGATGACCTGCTGCAGCATGGGAAACACGCAATCTTCGAGTTCCATCGCCACGCCGCGCAGCACCTGCTGCGCCGGGGGGATGTCCAGCAATTGCAGAATGATCGGTTGTTCGCGCCCCAGCATATCGCCGTTGGCGATGCGGAATAGCATGTTGTAGCCGATCTGTCCTGCCGCGCCGGTGATCGCCACTCGGATGGGAGCTTTCATAGTGTCCTCACTTTGAAGTTGTCAAAAAAATCAAGCCGCACAGAGTATAGCCAGAAGCAGTATTGGAAACGCAACAACCGATTATTAAATTCCGGCTGCATCATATTCCTTTCGCTTTTCACTCGCCATGCACGGGTGTAGGATTGCGCCATCCGATTTTAGTGCGAGATAGAAAGCGATGAATAAACCCCGTCCCAAGCATCTCGACTTGATCAGAATCAAGTTGCCCCTTCCCGGTTTTGTTTCCATCCTGCATCGCGCCTCCGGCGCGTTGCTGTTTCTGGCGCTGCCCTTGTTGCTGGCCGCATTCGACCAGAGCCTGCGCTCAATCGAGACCTATACCTCGCTGACCGAGTTCCTTGCGCATCCGCTGGCCAAGCTTTGCGTGCTCGGTGCGGCGTGGGCGCTGCTGCACCATTTCTGCGCCGGCCTGCGCTATCTTGCCCTTGACCTGCATCTGCTGCACGGGCTGGCGGGCGCCCGCGCCAGCAGCAAGTGGGTGCTGGCCGTGAGTTTGCTGTTGACTGTCCTGGTGGGAGTGAAATTATGGTGAACCGTATTGTCACCGGCGCGCATTTCGGCCTGCGCGACTGGTTGGTGCAGCGGGTGACCGCCGTGGTGATGGCGCTGTACATGCTGGCCCTTGCCGGCGTCTTGCTGTGGCAGCCGTCCTTCGGCTATGACACCTGGAGCGAGCTGTTTTCCGGCAATGTCATGCGCAGTCTTTCCCTGCTGTTCCTGTTGAGCGTGTTCTACCACGCGTGGATCGGCGTGCGCGATATCGTGATGGACTATGTGAAACCCGCGGGCATCCGCCTCGTGATTCATGTGCTGGTGATCCTTGCACTGCTGCTTTATACGATCTGGTCGGTACAAATTCTGTGGGGACTCTAAATGTCAGTCAGCAAAAGAACGTTTGATGTGGTGGTGGTGGGCGCGGGCGGCGCCGGCATGCGCGCGGCGCTGACCCTGTCCGAAGCAGGTCTGAAAGTTGCCGTGCTGTCCAAGGTCTTTCCGACCCGGTCGCACACGGTGGCGGCGCAGGGCGGGATCGCCGCCTCGCTCGGCAACGTCAACGAAGACAACTGGCACTGGCACATGTACGACACGGTGAAGGGTTCGGACTACCTCGGCGACCAGGATGCGATCGAATACATGTGCCGTGCCGCCCCCGAGGTCGTGTATGAACTGGAACATTTCGGCATGCCGTTCGACCGCCTGGACAGCGGCAAGATCTACCAGCGCCCGTTCGGCGGGCACATGCAGGATTACGGCAAGAACCCGGTGCCGCGGGCCTGTGCCGCCGCCGACCGCACCGGTCACGCGCTGCTGCACACGCTGTACCAACAGAACGTCAAAGCCAACACCAATTTCTTCGTCGAGTGGATGGCGCTGGATCTGATCCGCGACGAGGACGGCGATGTGCTGGGCGTGGTGGCGATGGAGATCGAGACTTCCGAAGTGATGATTCTGCAGGCGCGCGCCACGCTGTTCGCCACCGGCGGCGCGGGGCGCATCTTTCAGGCCAGCACCAATGCCTATATCAACACCGGCGACGGCCTCGGCATGGCGGCACGCGCCGGCATCCCGCTGGAAGACATGGAGTTCTTCCAGTTCCACCCGACCGGCGTGTACGGCGCGGGGGTGCTCATCACCGAAGGCGTGCGCGGCGAGGGCGGCTATCTGCTGAACAAGGATGGCGAACGCTTCATGCCGCGCTACGCGCCTTCCGCCAAGGACCTCGCCAGCCGCGATGTGGTGTCGCGCGCGATGGCGACCGAGATCAAGGAAGGCCGCGGCTGCGGCCCCAACGCGGACCATATCCTGCTGAAACTGGATCACCTCGGTGACGAGGTGATCCGCCACCGACTGCCCGGTATCCGCGACATCGCCCTCAAGTTTGCCCATGTCGATCCGGCTAAGGCGCCGATCCCGGTGGTGCCGACCGCGCATTACATGATGGGCGGCATTCCGACCAATTATCACGGCCAGGTGGTGGCGCCGCACGGCACCGCACCGGAAGACGTGGTGCAGGGTTTTTATGCGGTGGGCGAATGCGCCTGCGTGTCGGTGCACGGCGGCAACCGCCTCGGTTGCAATTCCTTGCTCGACCTGATTGTGTTCGGGCGTTCGGCGGCGCGGCAGATCATCGAAGACCTAAAGGCCAATCCGAATCCGAAGCCGTTGCCCGCCAATGCGGCGGAGCGGCCGCTGGCGCGTTTGGCGCGCCTGGAAAACCAGAAGAGCGGCGAGTCCGTGGCCGAGGTCGGCACCGCGATGCGCACGGTGATGCAGACCCACTGCGGCGTGTTCCGTTTTCCCGACCTGATGGCGGAAGGGGTGAGCAAGATTCGCGAGGTGGCAGAACGCGTGCGCCATACCGAGATCAAGGACAAGAGCAAGGTTTTCAACACGGCGCGGGTCGAGGCGCTGGAACTGGACAACCTGATCGAGGTGGCGCAGGCCACCATGACGGCCGCCGAAGCGCGCAAGGAAAGCCGCGGCGCCCACGCGCGCGCCGATTTCCCCGAGCGCGACGACAAGAACTGGTTGAAACATTCGTTGTATTACAGCGAAGGCTATCGCCTCGATTACAAGCCAGTGCGGCTGAAGCCGCTGACGGTCGAGACCTTCCCGCTTAAAGCCCGCGTGTACTAGGAGCGACGAGATGAAATTTAGAATCTACCGCTACAACCCGGAGACGGACACGGCGCCCTACATGCAGGACTACGAGCTTGATCTGCAGGCCGGCGATGCCATGCTGCTGGATGCGCTGATGCTGTTGCGGCAGCAGGACGACAGCCTCGGCTTCCGCAAATCCTGCCGCGAGGGTGTGTGCGGCTCGGATGCGATGAACATCAACGGGCGCAACGGTCTGGCCTGCATCACGCCGCTGTCATCGCTCAAGCAACCGATCGAATTGCGTCCCTTGCCGGGACTGCCGGTGATCCGCGATCTGATCGTCGATATGACGCAGTTCTTCAAACAGTACCATTCGATCAAGCCCTATCTCATCAACAGCGATCCGCCGCCGGAGACCGAACGCCTGCAATCGCCCAAGGACAGGGCAGAGCTCGACGGTTTGTATGAATGCATCCTGTGTGGCTGCTGCACCACAGCCTGCCCCTCGTTCTGGTGGAATCCGGACAAGTTTGTCGGCCCCTCGGGCCTGTTGCAGGCTTACCGCTTCCTCGCCGATACCCGCGACCAGGCGACCGCCGAGCGCCTGGATAATCTGGAAGACCCGTACCGCCTGTTCCGTTGCCATTCCATCATGAACTGCGTCGATGTCTGTCCTAAGGAACTGAACCCGACGGAGGCGATCGGCAAGATCAAGGACATGATGGTGAAGCGCGTGGTATGAGTATCGAAGATCCGGTTTATCTGCAGCGCGTGCGCTGGCGTTGCCGGCGCGGTCTGCTGGAACTTGATATCGTGCTGGGCCGCTTCATCGACCAGCATTACCCGTCACTGAACGAGGCGCAGCGCCTCGCGTTCGACGAATTGCTCGATTTGCCGGATACCGAGTTCTGGGATTTGATTACGGGCAACAAGGAGCCGATACATCCGCAGCAGCGTGCTGTATTGGAATGTCTTCAGGAAGTTTGATTGAGTCGAGGAAAAAATGGAAAGCAAACGCATCGCAACACTGACCCTGGATGATGGCCGCACGATTGAACTCCCTATCCTCTCTGGCACTCTGGGGCCCGACGTGATCGATATCCGGGCCTTGGGCAAACTGGGCGTCTTTACCTACGACCCCGCGTTTTTTTCCACCTCCAGTTGCACCTCGGAAATCACGTTCATTGATGGCGATGCCGGGCTGCTTTACTACCGGGGTTACCCCATTGAGCAACTGGCGGAGGAATCGGATTTTCTGGAAGTGTGTTATCTGCTGCTGAACGGGGAATTGCCTGACGCGCAACAAAAATCCGAGTTTGTTTCGAGCATCACGCATCACACGATGGTGCACGAGCAGCTGGCCCGTTTCTTCATGGGCTTCCGCCGCGATGCGCACCCGATGGCGGTGATGGTCGGTGTGGTGGGTGCGCTGTCCGCTTTCTATCACGACTCGCTCGACATCAACAATCCGAAACATCGTGAAATCTCCGCCCGCCGTCTGCTGGCAAAAGTCCCGACCATTGCAGCGATGGCGCACAAGTATTATGTCGGCGAACCGTTCATGTATCCGAAGAACAAGTTAAGCTTCGTCGAGAATCTGATGTACATGATGTTTGCCACTCCGGCGGACGACTATGTGCCGAACCCGGTGCTGGTGCGCGCGCTGGAACGGATTCTAATTCTGCACGCCGATCACGAACAGAACGCCTCGACCTCGACCGTGCGCCTGGCCGGTTCCAGCGGCGCCAATCCGTTTGCCTGTATCGCCTCCGGTATCGCTGCCTTGTGGGGGCCGGCACACGGCGGCGCGAACGAGGCGGCGCTGAAGATGCTGGAAGAGATCGGCGACCCGGCGCGGGTGCCCGAATATGTGCAGGGCGTGAAGGACAGGAAATATCGCCTGATGGGTTTCGGTCACCGCGTCTATAAAAACATGGACCCGCGCGCCAATGTGATGCGCCAGACCTGCTACGAGGTGCTGAAGGAAATGAAGCTGGAGAACGATCCCTTGTTCCAGTTGGCGATGACCCTGGAAAAAACCGCGCTGGCCGATCCCTATTTTATCGAGCGCAAACTGTATCCTAACGTGGATTTCTACTCCGGTATCGTGCTGCGCGCGCTGGGCATCCCGACCAATATGTTCACGGTGATCTTCGCAGTGGCGCGCACCATCGGCTGGGTGTCGCAATGGAACGAGATGATCGCCGATACGGAGCAGAAAATCGGCCGCCCGCGCCAGTTGTACCGCGGTGCGGTACGGCGCGATTTTGTGCCGCTGGATAAACGTTCCTGAACGGGGCAACACCATGAACGCCCCGGATGAAAAAAATTATCTGCAGGCGATGCGGGATTCTTCCGCCCTGTTCGGCGGCAACAACGCGTTCGTCGAAAGCCTGTATGAAGATTACTTGAACGATGCCGGCAGCGTGCCGCCCGCATGGCGCACCCTGTTCGAGCGTTTGCAGGCCACCGGGAGCGGGCCGGACGTGGCGCACTCGCCGATCCGCCGGCACTTTCTGCAGACTGCAGCCGTGCCTGTCGCCGTCGCACCCTCCGCGGCAATTGCCGACGAGATGCGCAAACAGGCATCCGTCCTGCAACTGATCAATGCGCACCGCTTTCTCGGTTTGCGGGTGGCCGACCTTGATCCCCTGAAGCGCAATCCGCCGCCTGAAGTGGTCGAACTGAATCCCGCCTATTACGACCTGACCGAGGCCGACATGGACCACAAGTTCAATACCGGTTCGCTCGTCGGCGGCGAACGCATGACGCTGCGCGAGATATTGCAGCGGCTGCGCCGCATCTATTGCAGCACCATCGGTGCCGAATACATGTACATCAGCAGTGTGCCGCAGAAACGCTGGATTCAGGCGCGCCTGGAGGGGGCGGGCGGGGTGATCGCTTATCCTGCGGATACCCGGAAACGCATCCTGGAGCGCCTGACGGCGGCGGAGGGGTTGGAGCGTTACCTGCACACCAAATATGTCGGGCAGAAACGCTTCTCCCTCGAAGGCGGCGACACCCTGATCCCGCTGCTCGACCACCTGCTGCAACGCGCCGGCGCGCAGGGCGTAAAAGAGACCGTGATCGGCATGGCTCACCGCGGACGCCTGAACGTGTTGGTCAACACCCTGGGCAAATTGCCGAGCGAACTGTTTTCTGAGTTCGAGGGGATACACAAGGAACATCTCGGCTCTGGCGATGTGAAGTATCACCAGGGATTTTCCTCCGACATCGACACGCCGGGAGGCGCGATGCACCTCACGCTGGCCTTCAATCCCTCCCATCTGGAGATTGCCAATCCGGTGGTGGAAGGCTCCGTGCGTGCGCGTCAGCATCGCCGCCGCGACCTTAAAGGCAAGCAGGTCATGCCGGTTCTGCTGCACGGCGATGCGGCATTCGCCGGGCAGGGCGTCAATCAGGAAACCCTCAATCTGGCACAGACCCGTGGGTTTCGCACCGGCGGCACGGTCCACATCGTGGTCAACAACCAGATCGGTTTCACCACTTCCGACCTGCGCGATGCCCGTTCGTCGAATTACTGCACCGATGTGGCCAAGATGATCGAGGCGCCGATTTTCCATGTCAACGCAGACGATCCGGAAGCCGTCCTGCGGATAACGGAGATCGCGCTCGACTACCGCATGCAGTTCCGCAAGGATGTCGTGATCGACATGGTGTGCTTCCGCAAGCTGGGGCACAACGAACAGGACGAGCCTCTGGTAACCCAACCCCTGATGTATCGCAAGGTCAATCAGCACCCGGGCACCCGCGCGCTGTATGCGCAGCGCCTGGTGGACCAGGGTGTGTTGAGTGCGGATGAAGCGCAGGCCAAGATCAAGGCTTACCATGCCGCGCTGGACGAGGGGCGCAATCCCGTACAGCCGGTGCTGACCGACTTCAAACACGAGTTTGCCGTGAGCTGGTCGAAATATCGTGGCGATATTTCGTGGACGATGCCGGCGGATACGCGTTTGTCTCTGGTGCGCCTGCAAAAACTGGCGCAGCGCCTGACGGAGGTGCCGCCGAATTTCAAGCTGCATTCGCGGGTGGAAAAGATCATTGCGGATCGCCGGGCGATGGGGAACGGCGAACTGGCGCTGGACTGGGGGATGGCGGAGAACCTGGCCTACGCCAGCCTGCTGACCGAGGGATATCCGGTGCGTTTGTCCGGCGAGGATTGCGGGCGCGGCACTTTCTTCCACCGCCACGCGGTATGGCACGACCAGCAGCGGCAGCAATGGGACAAGGATGACTACATCCCGCTACAGCACCTCGCCGATGACCAGGCCGATTTTGCGGTGATCGACTCCATTCTGTCGGAAGAGGCGGTGCTGGGATTCGAGTATGGCTATGCCACGGCTGAGCCGGACGGCTTGACCCTGTGGGAAGCGCAGTTCGGCGATTTTGCCAACGGGGCACAAGTTGTCATCGACCAGTTCATCGCCTCGGGCGAAGCCAAATGGGGGCGGTTGTGCGGCCTTGTGCTGCTGCTGCCGCACGGCTACGAAGGGCAAGGGCCGGAACACTCCTCCGGTCGGATCGAGCGCTATCTGCAACTGTGTGCCGACTACAACATCCAGGTTTGTGTGCCATCGAACGCGGCGCAGATTTTTCATCTGTTGCGCCGCCAGATGCTGCGCCCGTTCCGCAAACCGCTGATCGTCTTTACGCCCAAGAGCCTGCTGCGCAGCAAGGATGCCTCATCGCCGTTCAGCGATTTCACCGAGGGTGTGTTTCAGCCGGTCATTGCCGACATCGACCGCCTGGACAACGACAGGGTGCGCCGCATCATCGCCTGCAGCGGCAAGGTGTATTACGACCTGCTCAAGGCGCGGCGCGAACGCGGCATCGCCGATATGGCGATCATCCGGCTGGAGCAGTTGTATCCTTTTCCGCATGATGATTTTGCCGCACAGATCGCGGCCTATCCGCAGGCAAGCGAAGTGGTGTGGTGCCAGGAAGAGCCGGGCAATCAGGGCGCGTGGCATCGCATCCAGCATTATCTGTTGCGCCATTTGCGCCCGGGCATGCGCTTGGGATACGCGCTGCGCCCGTCGTCAGCGTCGCCGGCCGCAGGCTACCTGTCTGTCCACGTGGAGCAGCAAAAAGCGGTGATCGAAGCGGCTTTCCGCCCCGATCTCGATATCAAGAACCGACCAGGAGTCCGCCATGAGCATCATTGAAGTCAAAGTCCCGCAACTGTCCGAATCGGTTTCCGAGGCCACTTTGCTGACCTGGCACAAAAAGCCCGGTGAAGCGGTGAGCGAGGGGGAGAATCTGATCGACGTCGAAACCGACAAGGTTGTGCTCGAATTGCCGGCGATCAAAAGCGGGGTGTTGCGCAAGATCATCAAGGCTGACGGCGCCCAGGTGGGTAGCGGCGAAATCATCGCCGAGATCGACACGGAGGGTGTCGCACAAACCGGCCAGGCTGCACCCGTGCCGGCCGCCGTCGTCGCCGCCGCGCCCGTTGTTGCCGCCCCGGCGGCGAGCACCCCGTCCGCGCGCAAGCTGGCGCATGCGCATGATGTCGATACCGCCACGCTGCAGGGCAGTGGCCGCCACGGCGTGGTGACCAAGGAAGATGTACTGCATGCGGTCAAGAGCGAACCGCCCGCCGCTTACGTGGTGACGCCCGTGGCCCAGGGCGAGCGCACCGAGCAGCGTGTGCCGATGACGCGCATCCGCCAGCGCATCGCCGAACGGCTGCTGCAATCGCAGGCGAATGCAGCCATCCTCACCACATTCAACGAAGTGAACATGCGGCCGGTGATGGAACTGCGCAGCCGCTACAAGGACACGTTCGAGAAAAAACACGGGGTCAAACTCGGTTTCTCCTCCTTCTTCGTCAAGGCGTCCGTGTATGCGCTGAAAAAATTTCCCGTCATCAATGCCTCGGTCGATGGGAAAGACTTTATCTATCACGGCTATTTCGACATCGGCATGGCGATCGGCAGCGAGCGCGGCCTGGTCGTGCCCATCTTGCGCGATGCAGACCGGATGTCGTTGGCCGACATCGAAAAGCGCATCGCGGATTTCGCCGCGCGCGCCAAGGACGGCAAGATCACCATGGAAGAATTGACCGGCGGCACCTTCTCCATCACCAACGGTGGCGTATTCGGTTCCCTGCTTTCCACCCCCATCATCAACCCGCCGCAAAGCGCCATCCTCGGCATCCACGCCACCAAGGATAGACCCGTGGCGGAAAATGGCCAGGTCGTCATCCGCCCGATGAACTACCTTGCACTTTCCTACGATCACCGCATCATCGACGGACGCGAAGCGGTGCAGTTCCTGGTCGCGATCAAGGAATTTCTGGAAAACCCGGGACTGGTACTGCTGGATCTGTGATGAACCGCTTCCGCGCATTCCGGATTTTTGACGAAGACGGAAAATCGCAGGGCCGTCTGGTGGATCTTGCACTGGACGACCTGGACCCTGGCGAGGTGCTGTTCCGCGTCGCCTATTCCGCGGTCAATTACAAGGATGCGCTGGCCGCCACCGGTACCGGCAAGGTGATCCGGCGCTTCCCCTGTGTCGGCGGCGTTGACGCGGCGGGGGTGGTGGATAGTTCTGCCGATCCCCGCTTCAAGGCGGGAGACCCGGTGCTGGTGACGGGATATGACATGGGCGTGGCGCACGATGGCGGTTTCGCCGAATATGCCCGCGTCCCGGCCGACTGGGTTGTGCCGTTGCCGCAAGGCTTGTCGCTGTTCGAAGCCATGGCGTTGGGAACGGCAGGATTCACTGCGGCACTGGCGATTCACCGTCTGGAGCAGAACGAGCTGACCCCGGAGGCTGGCCGCGTGATCGTGACCGGTGCGACCGGCGGGGTCTCCGGCCTGGCGATACAGATGCTGGCGCAACTCGGCTATCACGTGGTGGCAATGACCGGCAAGGAGCAGGAAGGCGGCTATCTGGAGTCGCTCGGTGCACGCGAGATTCTGCTGCGCAGCACGGTCGATCTGAACGGCACGCGCCCGCTGGAAAAAGCGCAGTGGGCCGGCGCCCTGGATGCGGTGGGCGGGACGACCTTGGCCTGGCTGACCCGCAGCATGCAGCAGGACGGCGCCATCGCCAGCTTTGGCAATGCCGGCGGCGTCGAATTGCACACCACGGTGTTTCCTTTCATCCTGCGCGGCGTGAAGTTGCTGGGGGTGGATTCGGCGCTGACCGCCATGCCGTTGCGCAGGATGATCTGGCAGCGGCTGGCCAACGATCTGCGACCGCTGCATCTGCACGACATGATCCGGCGCGTACCCTTGGCCGATTTGGCGCACGTCTTTCCGGCCATGATCGCGGGCCAGGCGCGCGGTCGCACCGTGGTGGAAATCGCAGCAATCTGAACATCGCGCCGCTATAATTCGCGCCTCCCACGCGGAAGTGGCGGAATTGGTAGACGCACTGGATTTAGGTTCCAGCGCCGCAAGGTGTGCAGGTTCGAGTCCTGTCTTCCGCACCAAGGCTCAATTTCAAACGGCCGTTTCAGGTGTTTAATAACCCGTTCGGGTCACAAAAATCCTGCTTTTCCCCCCCTTTAAGAGCCGGGAATTCCTTGCCGGTATTGTGTACGAGTAAGTATCCCCCGGCAAAGCCGGGGGCTTTATTTTGTGAGCCGCTCAAAGCGGCTTAACGTGGTCGCTTACGCGGCCCCTGCTCTTGTGGCCACCTGAAGGTGGCTGGT